>SXXD01000013.1 GCA_005789685.1 Burkholderiales bacterium | reverse complement strand
GCTTCGGCCGAATACTTCAGAATCCTCAAGGCGCGCAAAGCTGGCGGCGAGTGGCGCATCGAAAAACAGCGCTTAAGCTGGGGCGTTTTAGACGCCTTTGCACAAGCCGCGCAACAAGCCGGGGTTCCCGCTTCAGCTGACTTTAACCAAGGCAACAATGAAGGCGTGGGCTATTTTGAAGTGAATCAAAAAAGCGGCTGGCGCTGGAACACTGCTCAGGCATTTCTAAGACCCACTTGTTATGGTCGCCCCAACTTTGAGCTTTGGACACAAGCACAAGTCGCCAGATTGGTCATTGAAACCGATGCCGATGGCGGCAAACGATGCACTGGCGTGAAGGTGTGGGACGGTCATCAACTGGTCACCGCCACGGCCACGCGCGAAGTTGCGCTGAGTGCAGGCAGCATCGGCTCTGCTCAAATTTTGCAACTCTCTGGCATTGGGGCCGCCAACAGTTTGAAACAAAACGGCGTGGAAGTGATGCACGACTTGCCCGGCGTTGGCGCCAATTTGCAAGACCATTTGCAAATTCGCTCTGTTTACAAAGTGAAGCATGCCAAAACACTGAACACCTTGGCCAACAGTTGGTGGGGCAAGGCCAAAATTGGTTTGGAATATGCCATGTCTAGGTCGGGGCCGATGAGCATGGCGCCCAGCCAATTGGGCGCGTTCACCAAAAGCGATCCAGCGCGTGAATGGGCCAATATCCAATACCATGTGCAGCCCTTGAGCTTGGACGCATTTGGCGAGCCTTTGCACAAGTTCCCAGCCATCACCGCCAGCGTTTGCAATTTGAATCCAAGCAGCCGCGGAAGCGTGACTTTAAAGAGTCCCGATTTCAAGATGCCACCCGCCATTGCACCCAATTATTTAAGCACCGAGGAAGACCGGAAAGTGGCGGCAGACAGTCTTCGTGTCACTCGGCGCATCATGTCGCAACCCGCCATGGCGGCCTTCGAACCCGAAGAGTTCAAGCCAGGGGTTCAATACCAATCGGATGAAGAATTGGCCAAGCTAGCCGGCGACATTGCCAGCACCATTTTTCACCCTGTTGGCACCACACGCATGGGCCGCGAAGACGACTCCATGGCGGTGGTCAACAGCCACTTACAAGTTCGCGGCATTCGTGGCTTGCGGGTAGTTGATGCAGGCGTGATGCCAAGCATTACCAGTGGCAATACCAACAGCCCCACCCTCATGATTGCTGAAAAAGCGGCGCACTGGATGGCCAAAGATGCGCAGGGGTTTGCCACGGGAAATCCCTGATGGCAATGTCTGATGCGGCCTTGTACATTTCACTCACTCGATGAACTGCTGTTTGGGTTCGTTTTGAGGGCAGAGGAGACACCCAAACTAATTGAACATAAACATCCAAAACGAGATGTGACTTTTTACAAGCGTCGCGAAAGCGGCGCTTTTTTTTGATGGAAATACTGATCGTCACTCTGGCCTCGCTGTTTGCCGGCATGGTCGACTCCATCGTGGGTGGTGGTGGTCTGATTTTGATCCCCGCCCTGTTTGCCACCTTTCCCTTTGCACCGCCCGCCACCTTGGTGGGTACCAATAAAAGTGCGGCCATTTGGGGCACGGCATTTTCAACCTATCAATTCAGCAAAAAAGTTGAGATGCGTTGGGCTGCTTTGTTTCCAGCAGCAGCAGCAGGCCTTCTAGGCTCGGTGTGTGGTGCATGGACCGTCACTCAAGTAGACCCCAGCTTTTTGCGCAAAGGTTTGCCATTTTTGCTTTTGGGCTTGCTGATTTACACCGTCGCCAAAAGAGAGATGGGCCAGTTGCATCAACCTCGGTTTCAAGGTCGGCGCGAGGCGCTGGTAGCCGCTTTATTTGGCTTGTTGATCGGTTTTTACGACGGGTTTTTTGGGCCAGGCGCTGGCAGCTTTTTTGTCTTTGCTTACGTTCGTTTGCTGGGCTATGACTTCTTGAACGCATCGGCCTCGGCCAAGCTCCTGAACACTGCCACCAACTTTTCAGCCTTGGCACTGTTCACTTGGCAGGGCCATGTGTGGTGGCACTTGGCCGTGCCCATGGCCTTGGCCAATGTCGTAGGAAGCCTGATAGGTACTCGACTGGCATTGAAGCACGGTGCGGGCTTTGTACGCTATGCCTTCTTGGCTGTTGTCAGCGCTCTGATTTTGAAAACCGCCTACGATGGGTTTTTTCGCTGAGGGGCAAATTGCGCAAAAGCCACGCCTATCAAGGCAATGGCGGCACCCACCAATTTGATTGCGGTGTATTGCTCACCCGTGATGGCCCAAGCAAACAAGCCAGCAACCGGTGGCATGAGGTACATCAGAGGCGCTGTTCTGGCCACACCTCGGACTTGATTGATCCAGCCCCAAACAAGCCAGCCGCCAAAGGCAGAAATTAAAACAGACCATGCCATGGCCGCCCACCCCTGAACACCCAGACTGGCCCAAGGTGCTTCTAGGCCTGTTGGGATACACAACAGCATGACGGGCAAGCCGCCCAACAGGGTGGCATAACCCATGGTCAAAATGCTGCCATGTTTTTCAAGCAGTGGTTTAGCTTGCACGGTGTAGTAAGAAAATAAAACAGAGGCTACTAACAAGACCATGTCGCCACCCGTCGCCCGCAAATCACCTAGCATGATTTTTTCAGAAAGAAACAGCAACACCCCTGTGAAGGCGATCGTGACGCCCAAGACTTGATAGCGCTGAAGTTTTTCGTGCCCCTTCCATCTCAAAATGAGCAAGGTAAAAATGGGGCCACACGCCAGAATCACAGAGCTTGAAAAGGGCGTCGACAAATGAATGCCGTAACAAACAATGCCCACATGCAAGCTGTGCCCAACAAAGCCCAAGCTGGCCAACTCAAGAATATCTTTTCGGGCCATCGGCGGAAAGAAGCTGCCGAGCATGACGCGCATCATGATCAGTGCACATGTCGGCATGATCAAGTAACGACCCAGC
>SXXD01000098.1 GCA_005789685.1 Burkholderiales bacterium | reverse complement strand
CCACCAAAGTGGTTACACCCTTCAATTTCAGGGCATACGCACTTTCGTATCTCAAATCTGCTGACAACAAGGAGCTTGCAGTCCGCCCATATCGAGAGGTCACTTGCGTCAATGTTTTGAAAAACAATTGAAGCCTGTCGCTAATTTCCTGCTGCGTACCATGACCCAACTCCAAAGTCGCACCTGACTCCAACTGCGCAGACCAACTGCCTCGCTGACTCAGTTCTAACTTGTCCAAGCCCATGTCCATCTTTTCCATCTGTGGCTTGAGAAATCTGAACATTTCCAAAACAATTTTGGCCTGTGCTTCTGGCCCCTTCAATGTGGGCAATTTGTCGCTGTCGACTTCATCTGCATTCACTTCAAAGATGTCACCTTCTAGGCTCAAGAATTTGCCATCGCCTTCGCCGCCCCATTGCGCGACCGGCTGAAATTCGTACAAAGTCACAGACAAACGATTTGGAAATTCACGCCGCACAAGCGCGGAGCGAATCCAAGGAATTTGCTCAAAAGCATGACGGGCCTGAAGCAGGTTCAAAGTAAAGAAATTGCCCGTGAGTTGCGGCACCACATTGGCCCGTAGCATGACAGGATTGCTGTGCGTCACATTACCGCGCACCGTGATGCTTTGAATTGAAAAAACAGGATGCCGCAGCAGCCAAGTGATGCTGCTGGCAACACACAAAACCAAGGCCAGCACAAATAGGCCGATGGAGGTCCATTGCATGAGTCGCACATCCACGGGCAAGACGATTGGTTTTTTCATGCGCCACCTTTCGGGGTGCTTGAATGCTCCAAGCTGGCAGAAGCCAGTAGGTGCATGCACAACGCCGCATAGCTCATGCCTGCCGCTTTGGCAGACATGGGCACCAAGGAGTGGCTGGTCATGCCGGGCGAAGTGTTGATTTCCAAAAGATAGGGCTGACGCGTCTGTGCATCGATCATGACGTCGATACGACCCCAGCCTTTGCAAGCCAAAACTTGGTATGCCTTCACGGCATGGGTTTGAATGGCTTTTTCTTCAGCTTCTGGCAAGCCTGAGGGCACCAAATACTGGGTATCGTTTGTGAAGTATTTGTTTTGATAGTCGTAGTTGCCAGCAGGTGCAACAATTCGAATGACTGGCAAGGCTTTGGCGTCATCACCTTCGCCCAAAATAGGACAAGTGACTTCATCGCCTTCAATAAATTGCTCGCACAATATATCGGCATCGCATTGGGCGGCGTCTTTAAGTGCTTTGAGCAGCTCGCTGGCCTGCGTCACTTTGGTCACACCAATCGAAGATCCCTCTCTGGCGGGCTTCACAATGAGCGGCAGACCCAAGCTTTGAAGCACACGTGCTTGGGCTTCAGGGCCCATGTCATTTTGCTTGAGCAACACATAACGTGGGGTAGGCACATTCTCTGACAACCAAACCCGCTTGGTCATGGTTTTATCGATGGCAATGCTAGAGGCCATCACACCCGATCCTGTGTAGGGGATGCCCAACAATTCAAGCGCGCCTTGCACGGTGCCATCTTCGCCAAATCGGCCGTGGAGTGCAATGAAGCAGCGCTGGAAACCTTCTTGTTGAAGATCGGACAGATTGCGCTTGGCAGGATCGAACGCATGGGCATTGACACCTTGCGATTTAAGGGCATCAAGTACACCTTGACCAGACATGAAAGAAATTTCGCGCTCGGCCGATTGACCCCCCATGAGCACAGCCACTTTGCCAAAATTCTGAGAAGCAGCACTCATGCAGCACCTCCCATCTTTTGAACTTGAGCAGGCACTGCGCCAATTGTACCGGCACCCATGCAAATGACAATGTCACCGTCTTTTGCATTCTCAAAAATAGCCTGCGCCATGGCCTCAATTTTGTCGATGAAAACGGGTTCAATTTTTCCTGCCACACGAAGTGCGCGAGATAAAGAGCGACCATCCGCCGCGACAATAGGTGCCTCACCCGCTGCATAAACTTCTGTCAGCAAAACTGCGTCGGCACCTTGGCTGATGACGCTGACAAAATCTTCAAAACAATCACGTGTTCGGCTGTAGCGATGCGGCTGAAATGC
The DNA here is from genome assembly GCA_005789685.1 of Burkholderiales bacterium. GTDB lineage: Bacteria > Pseudomonadota > Gammaproteobacteria > Burkholderiales > Burkholderiaceae_C > Limnohabitans_A. Next base: position 10,477 of record SXXD01000098.1, on the reverse strand, counting down.
CAACACCAAACGGCGGCCAGGAAAAGCGCCTCGCGCAGCAGCCAGCGTAGCCGCCATTTCAACCGGATGGTGGCCGTAGTCGTCAATCAAAGTAAAGCTACCCGCTTGCTTCAAGAGCTTCACTTCGCCATAACGTTGGAAGCGCCGGCCAACTCCCTTGAAGTTGGCCAAAGCGCGTTGCACAGCAGCGTCATCAACACCCAACTCCACTGCTACAGAAATCGCGGCCAATGCATTCAAGACATTGTGCAGACCTGGCAAGTTCAGAGCGATGGGCAGATCTGGCAAGACCACGCCATTGCGACGCTGCACCGTGAAATGCATTTTTCCATGGTCTGCCCTAACTTCAATGGCTCTAATTTGCGCGCCTTCTTTGAGCCCGTAAGTGGTCACGGGGCGAGCCAACTGATCAACAATGCTTTGAACACCCAGGTCGTCTGAACACACAATGGCTGTGCCATAAAACGGCATGCGGTGTAGAAATTCAACAAAGGCCGACTTCAGCTTTTCAAAGTCATGGCCATAGGTTTCCATGTGGTCAGCATCAATGTTGGTGACCACCGACATCACTGGCAATAAATTCAAGAAAGAGGCATCCGATTCATCGGCTTCCACCACGATGTAGTCGCCCGTGCCTAACTTGGCGTTGGTGCCCGCACTGTTCAATCGACCGCCAATGACAAAGGTCGGATCCAGACCCGCTTCGGCCAACACACTGGCCACCAAGCTGGTGGTGGTGGTTTTACCGTGGGTACCCGCAATGGCAATGCCCTGCTTCATGCGCATCAATTCCGCCAGCATGACTGCGCGTGGCACCACCGGAATATGACGCGATCTGGCGACCAACACTTCGGGGTTATTGCCCTTCACGGCGGTAGAAGTGACCACGGCGTCGGCACTCTGGACGTTCTCGGCACTGTGTCCCACATGGGTTTGAATGCCCAATGCTGCCAAACGCTTGAGTGTGCTGCTGTCCGACAAGTCAGAGCCTGAAATGGTGTAACCCAAATTGAACAAGACTTCGGCAATGCCACTCATTCCGGAGCCACCTACGCCAATGAAGTGAATGTGACGAATGGCGTGTTTCATGCGGCCAATACCTCACATGCAGCCACGACTTCGCGAGTCGCATCTGTCTTTTTGAGGGCCCATGCTTTTTCTGCACAGGCCAGTAATTCTTCGCGTGTGATACTGCCAAGGCGTTCTGCCAAGGCTTCCGCGGTGAGTTGCGCTTGCGGCATCAGCCAACCACCGCCCTGAGCCACCAAGAAATTGGCATTGGTGGTTTGATGATCATCCACGGCATAGGGGAATGGCACATAAATGGCTGCTGCACCAATGGCCGCAATTTCGGTCACGGTGCTGGCACCCGATCGGCAGATGATCAGATCGGCCTCGGCAAAAGCTTGTGCCGTATCTTCAATAAAGGGGGTGAGTTCGGCCTGCACGCCTGCTTTGGCATAGTTCGATTTAAGCGCATCAATTTGTTTGGTGCCACTTTGATGAACCACAATGGGGCGCTTGTGCTCTGGCAACAATGCCAATGCTTTGGGGACCAAGTCATTCAAAGCTTGCGCACCCAAACTGCCGCCTACCACCCATAATTTCAGGGGTCCTGTGCGGCCTGCAAAACGCTGTGCAGGTGCAAGCTTGTTCAAAAAATCTTGGCGCAAAGGATTGCCCACCCAAATGGCATTTTTTAAGACATTTGGAAATGCGCTGTAAATGCGGTCTGCCACACCTGCTAAAACTTTGTTAGCCATGCCAGCCACTGAATTTTGTTCGTGCAACACCAAGGGCTTGCCTAAAAGAACAGCCATCATGCCGCCCGGAAAAGTGATGTAGCCACCCAAACCCACCACCACATCAGGCTTAACACGTCGAACCACTTGAATGCTTTGCCAAAATGCTTTGAGCAAACGCAGAGGCAAGAAGATCAAACTGGTCAAGCCCTTGCCGCGGACACCGCCAAACGCCACAGGCTCAAAGGGAAAGCCACGCTCTGGCACCCATTGACTTTCCATGTTGCCTGGCACACCTAGCCAATGCACACGCCAGCCTGCATCTCGCAATGATTCGGCCACAGCCAAACCTGGGAAGATGTGCCCCCCTGTACCGCCCGCCATGATCAGTGCGCAGTGGCTCATGTTCGGCCCCCTCGCATCATTTGCTTGTTCTCGGCATCGATTCGAAGCACGATGGCAATGGCGATCAGGTTCATCAAAATGGCAGACCCGCCATAACTCATGAGTGGCAAGGTCAATCCTTTGGTGGGCAATGCGCCCAAGTTAACGCCCATGTTGATAAAAGACTGAAAGCCAATCCAAATGCCAATACCCTGTGCCACCAAACCTGCAAAGGTTCGATCCAGAGCCAGAGCTTGACGACCTATGACCATGATGCGGCGGCTGAGCCATAAAAACATGCCAATGACAGCAACCACACCCACCAAGCCGAACTCTTCTCCAATGACCGCCAGTAAGAAATCGGTATGCGCCTCTGGTAGCCAATGCAGCTTTTCAACACTGCCGCCCAAGCCCACGCCAAAAATTTCGCCACGGCCAATGGCGATCAAAGAGTGCGACAACTGATAGCCTTTGCCCAAGGTGTGCGTGGGATCCCAAGGATCGAGGTACGCAAAAATGCGATCACGGCGCCACGGTGATGCGGCAATCATCATGGCAAAGGCAAATACCAAGATGGCCAAAATTAAGAAGAACATGCGGGCATTGACACCCCCTAAAAACAAGATACCCATGGCAATGATGGCAATCACCAAGAAGGCACCCATGTCCGGTTCGGCCAGCAAGAAGATACCCGCCAGAGCGACTGCAGCGCCCATCGGCAAAACAGCGCGGAAGAAGCGTTCTTTCACTTCCATCTTGCGCACCATGTAGTCGGATGCGTAAATGATGACAGCCAACTTGGCGATCTCTGAAGGTTGAAAGTTCATCACACCCAGAGAAATCCATCGGCGTGCGCCATTCACTTCTTTGCCAATGAAAGGAATGAGAACGGCTGCCAAAAGGACCAAAGAAAATATGAACAAGGGCCTCGCATTTTTCTCCCAAGTTTCCAAAGGCACCTGAAAGGCCAGAAGGGCAACACCAAATCCAATTGAAATGGCAATGATGTGTCGTACCAAAAAATGCGTTTGCGAATATTTTGCAAACTTGGGGTTGTCCGGCATGGCAATGCTGGCCGAATATACCATGACCATGCCCCACATTAACAAGGCCACCACCACCCACACCAGGGTCTGATCGATATTCTGGATCTTGCCTTGGGCTGAACTGCCTCTGCCATAGTCGTAGCTGCCTAAGTTCACAGGCAAAGCACCTTCTGTGGCACCTTGAAGACGGCCAGCGCCACCCGCGCGACTTAACACGCCACTGCCCCAAGCCAACATGCGAGACCCCATCTCGGTCATAGCGCAACCTCCAAGGATTGGCCAGCTGCTTTGGCAATTTCAGCCACGGCTTGACAGAAAACTTGAGCCCGATGCGGGTAGTCATGGAACATGTCAAAGCTGGCACATGCTGGGGACAACAAAACGGCATCACCCGCTTGTGCAATGGCCTTAGCGGCATTCACTGCTTCAGGCAGTGTGCTCGCATCCAACAAGGGAACACCACACGCTTTAATTTCTTCGCGAATGAGCGGTGCATCACGCCCAATCAACACCACGGCACGCGCATATCTGGCTACTGGTGCAGCCAAAGGCGAGAAGTCTTGACCTTTGCCATCACCACCCAAAATGACCACCACACGTCGCTCGGCGCCTAAGCCCAACAAGGCAGCCACTGTTGCGCCTACGTTGGTGCCCTTGCTGTCATCAAAATATTCAACTTCATTCACGATAGCCACAGGCTCCACCCGGTGTGGTTCGCCTTTGTATTCGCGCAAACCAAACAACATCGATGCCAAGCTGGCACCTGTGCTGGTGGCCAAGGCCAAAGCTGCCAATGCATTGACCGCATTGTGGCGACCCCGAATACGCAAGGCATCCGCAGGCATCAAACGTTGAATGTGAATTTCCTCAACTTCCCCTTTGCGTAAGCGACGCTTCTCATCGGCTTCAAGGGCACGCACCAACCAAGTCATGCCGTTGACAGTTTCCAAACCAAAGTCACCGGGGCGCTGAGGCATTTCAGCACCATAGGTGACATGGGCTCGAACTACAGGTTTTTGCAATTTAGCGCGAACAGGCTCTGGCAACATGGCCATCACACGCGCATCATCGCGGTTCAATACCATCAAGCTGTTGGTACCAAAAATTTTCTCTTTAGCGGCGGCGTAAGCGGCCATGTTGCCGTGCCAATCCAAGTGGTCTTGGGTGATGTTCAAAACTGTTGCGGCACTGGGCTCAAAAGGACCTGCGTTGTCAAGTTGGAAACTGGACAACTCCAACACCCAAACTTCTGGCAACTCTGTGGCCATCGACAAGCGCAAGGTGTCTAGCAAAGTTGGGCCAATGTTGCCTGACACCTTTACAGTTTTGCCAGCCCGTTCTATCAACTGCCCCGTAAGAGCCGTGACCGTTGTTTTACCGTTGGTCCCCGTAATGGCCAAGACTTGCGGCGCATAGTCTCTCGTCGCCTTTAAATTTTCCAAGGCCTGGACAAACAAACTCAACTCGCCGCCAACCCAAAGGCCCATTGCTTGAGCTGCTTCTATCACGGGTGCTGTTTCGACGGGTGCAAGTCCTGGGCTGGCAAAGACAGCGCGCACGGCAGTGCCTTCAATCAAATTGGCCGCAAAGGGACCCGATTTGAATTGAACTTCAGGCCACTCAGTTTTGAGAACCTGCAAATTGGCAGGCGCATCACGCGTATCGGCCACCGTAACGTCAGCACCCCTCTCTGCACACCAGCGCACCATGGCCAACCCTGAGCTTCCCAGCCCTAGAATTAAAATGTGTTGGTCTTGAAGGTATTTCATCTTTATCTCAGCTTCAAAGTCGACAGGCCCACCAAGCACAGCAGCATGGTGATGATCCAAAAACGCACAACCACTTGGGTTTCTTTCCAACCACTCTTTTCAAAGTGGTGGTGCAAAGGGGCCATCTTCAAAATTCTGCGACCTTCGCCATATTTCTTCTTGGTGTATTTGAAATAGGAAACTTGCGCCATGACCGACAAGGCTTCCACCACAAAAATACCGCCCATGATGGCCAGCACAATTTCTTGTCGAACAATGACGGCAATGGTTCCAAGAGCAGCGCCTAAAGCCAGAGCGCCCACATCGCCCATGAACACTTGCGCAGGGTGTGTGTTGAACCACAAGAAAGCCAAACCTGCACCGGCCATGGCAGCGCAGAAGATCAGCAATTCACCTGTGCCTGGTATGTAAGGCAGGAACAAATATTTGGCGTACACCGAACTGCCCGTCACATAAGCAAAAACGCCCAATGCCGAGCCCACCATGACCACCGGCATGATGGCCAAACCATCAAGCCCATCGGTCAAGTTCACAGCATTGCTGGAACCCACAATGACCAAGTAAGTGAGGACCACAAAACCAAATACGCCCAAGGGGTAACTCACTTCTTTAAAGAACGGCACCATCAAGCCTGCCGTGGGAGGTAAGTTCACATCAAACCCAGAAATGACCCAACTCATGAACAAGTCAAGCACGCGCATGTTGGAGCTTTCAGAAATACTGAAAACCAAATAGAAGGCAGCCAACAAGCCAATCACGGATTGCCAAAAATATTTTTCACTCGACCGCATGCCTTCAGGATCTTTGTTCACCACTTTGCGCCAGTCGTCTACCCAGCCAATGGCGCCAAATCCCAAAGTCACAATGAGCACAATCCAGACAAAGCGATTGGACAAGTCAAACCACAACAAGGTACTGATGGCAATCGATAACAAAATAAGTACACCGCCCATGGTGGGTGTGCCGCTTTTGGCCAGGTGCGTCTCCATGCCATACCCCCGAATCGGTTGGCCTATTTTGAGAGCAGCCAAATGGCGAATCACAGCAGGGCCTGCAATGAGGCCAATGAGCAATGAAGTCAAAGCGGCCATCACTGCGCGGAAAGTGATGTATTGAAATACACGCAAGAAGCCCCAATCAGGGGATAAGCTTTGCAACCATTGCGCCAAGTTAAGCAGCATGGATTGACTCTCTTTCTGAGGTCTGAGCTTGCTCAAATCTGTTGCGCAAAGCATCTACGACGCGCTCCATTTTCATAAACCGCGATCCTTTGACCAGCACACTGTTGTAGCTCGATATCTGAGCCAGCACAGTTTGTTGCAAGTTGTCCATGTTGGCAAAGTGATGTGCACCTTCAAAAGCTTGACTGCTGTGCACGCACAAATCGCCCAAAGTGAACAAGGCCTCAATGCCAGAAGTTTTGGCGAAGGTACCTACCTCTTGATGAAACTCAGGGCCTTGTTGGCCTACTTCTCCCATGTCGCCCAGAACCAATAAACGCGGTGCAGGCAACTCAGCCAGAACCTCAATGGCCGCCCTGACAGAGTCGGGATTGGCGTTGTAGGTGTCGTCAACCAAAGTGAATGTGTGGCTCTCAATTTGCCACTCGGAAGATTTAGATCGCCCTTTGACAGGCTCAAAATTCTCAAGCCCCTTCACAATGTTGGCGAGACTCATGCCAGTTGCCAATGCACAAGCGGTAGCCGCCAAAGCATTCAATATATTGTGTCGACCCGCGATGTTCAAACGACAAGGCAAAGCAGCCTGGGCTGTTGTCAATTGAAAAGACCATGCACCGTTGATCCAAGCAATTTTGTGCGCCTGCACATCCCCTTGCACAAAACCAAAAGTCAAAACCCGACGCGCGCCTGCCAACTTCTTCCAAAGTTCGGTGTACATGTCTTGCGCAGGAAACACAGCCACGCCATCGGCAGGCAAGTGACGAATCACTTCACCATTCTCGATGGCCACTGCTTCCACCGTGGCCATGAATTCTTGGTGCTCACGTTGGGCGTTGTTCACCAAACCAATGGTGGGCTGCGCGTAACGGGTCAGTATTTCAATCTCACCCGGATGATTCATGCCCAACTCCACCACCGCACGCCGATGCTCTGGCCGCAAATTGAACAAAGTGAGAGGCACACCTATTTCGTTGTTCAAGTTGCCTTGTGTCGACAAGGACGGGCATGAGGCATCGGCTTGAAGGACAAAAGCAATCATTTGCGTGACGGTGGTTTTGCCATTGCTGCCTGTCACACCAATCAGTTCTAAATCAAATTGACGACGCCATTGCGCGGCCAGCGCACCCAACGCAGCACGTGCGTTAGGCACACAGAAGGCAGGCACTGAAACATCTTTCAAGCATTGAAGGTGCTCGCCTCTGAGAGGGTCTTGCGCTTCAAACAACACGGCCACAGCACCTTGAGTTTCAGCTTGTGCCAAGAAGGCAGTGCCATCAAATGTTTCACCCTTGAGGGCAACAAACAAATCACCTACAACCACACTGCGACTGTCTGTGCGCACAGCTTTGATCATGACTTGACTCAGAGGTACCGCATTTGAAGTACCCGCAACAGCCACCGCCTGCGGCAACCAAGTTTGAAGCTGGGTCAGGGTCATGTTCATGACTGAGCTCCCACCTGCTTCACACCATTGGCACGTTTAACCAATGCTTCATGCGCGTGCAAGCGATCGTCGAAGGGGTACTTCACCCCTGCAATTTCTTGGGTGTCCTCATGGCCTTTGCCTGCAATCAAAATCACATCATGCTGACCTGCTTGCATGATCGTTTGAAAAATTGCTTTGCCACGGTCAAGTTCCTGATGTACTTTGGCGGGTGCTCGCAAACCTTGACGCATGTCTTGCACAATTTGGTCAGGCAATTCACTGCGCGGGTTGTCACTGGTAAGCACCAAATGGTTGGCCACCGATTCAGCCGCCGCAGCCATCAAGGGGCGCTTGCTGGCATCTCGATCACCACCACAACCCAAGACACACCAGAGTTGAGAACCCAGAGCCTCAGCCAGCGGTTTGAGTGCCAGCAAGGTTTGTGTCACGGCATCGGGTGTGTGCGCATAGTCCACCACCGTCAGAGGCAATTCAAGCCCCTCTACACCCGAGACTTTTTCCATGCGGCCTGGTACCGCTTTGAGTTGCGCACAGATTTGAACGATTTGAACCAAGTCGTATTTCAAAGCGCGCAAGGCAGCAATCACTCCAAGCATGTTGTCAACGTTGTAATCACCCATCAATGAAGTTTGAAGGCGGATACTTTCAGAGCCCTCGATCACATCGAAGGCCAAACCCGTTAAGTTTCTTGTCAAATGACGTGCTTGCAATCGAGCATCTTGGCCCTGACTAGAGCAAGTCCAAAGGTCCAAGGCTTGACCGCTGGTATTTGTCAAAGCGCTCAGAGACAGATCGGCTGCCAACTTGGCACCCTGCGCATCATCGACATTGATGACCGCTATTTCAAGTTCGGGCCACGTAAAGAGCGTTTGCTTGGCTTGCCAATAAGCCGACATTGAGCCGTGGTAGTCCAAATGATCTTGTGTGAAATTGGTCAACATGGCCAATTGAATGTGCGTGCCGGCCAAACGCTGTTCGGCAAGCCCAATGGAGCTGGCTTCAATGGCACAGTGGGAGATGCCTGCAGCCACAAACTTTCTAAACTGCGCTTGCAATAAAACAGGGTCTGGCGTGGTCATGCCCGTCGACATTAAATTGGGTGGCTGCCCCACACCCAGCGTACCCACAATGGCACAACGGGGCGCTAATGCCTCACCCTCAGCACTGAGCTTCATGGCATTGAGTGCCTGAGCCAGCCACCAAGTCGCAGAGGTTTTGCCGTTGGTGCCGGTCACCGCCAACACCTTCAGTGCTTGGCTGGGTTGCTCGTAATAAGCATCTGCAATCCAGCCTGTATCTGCTTTCAAACCTGTATAGGCCGCCACTTGAGTGGGTACTTTGTTTGACACAGCTTGCCAGGCCGATTGCCATTGCAAGCAGTCTTCTGCTTCTACCAAACAAGCTGTGGCACCTTGCTCAAATGCCGATGCGACATAAGCACGACCGTCGGTGGCCAGGCCTGGCCAAGCAATGAAGCCATCGCCTTTTTGAATGGCGCGACTGTCGGTGCACAAAACGCCAGTGACGTGTTGGCGCAACCATTCAGCGGCTTGAGTTGGGCTGTGCAGGGTTTGCATCAGAACGACTCCTCCACCGCGTTGGCCACAATTTGTGGCTTGACACTCATATCGGGTTGCACACCCATCAAGCGCAAACTTTGCTGCACGGTTTGACTGAAAACGGGCGCAGCCACATCACCGCCGTAATAATGGCCGTTAGAGGGTTCATCAATCATGACGGCCACCACAATGCGTGGTTTTTCAATGGGTGCCATGCCCACAAACACGCCGCGGTATTTTTTGCCAGCGTAACCCTTACCCTCTTGCTTGTGGGCCGTGCCAGTTTTGCCGCCCACCGAATAACCCATGGTTTGCGCTTTCTGCGCTGTGCCGCCAGGGCCTGCTGCCAAATTCAACATGTGGCGCATGGCTTGCGCATTTTGTGGACTGATGACTGGCACACCTGCAGGAATTTGGCCATTCTTGATCAAGGTTGCAGGCAATGACTTTCCGTCACTGGCAAAGATGGTGTACGCGCGAGCCATTTGGAACAAACTGGTCGACACGCCATAGCCGTAGCTCATGGTGGCTTGCTCAATGGGGCGCCAGGTTTTGGCAGCTCGCAAGCGACCGCTGACAACACCAGGGAAAGGCAATTGCGGCTTCTGGCCTAAACCCACCGCTGTGAACATTTCCCACATTTCACGGGGCTGCAATTGCATGGCAATTTTCACTGTACCCACGTTGCTCGATTTTTGAATCACCTCATTCACAGTGAGCGCGCCGTAAGGGTGCGAATCGGTGATTGTGGAGCCCGTGATGTTGATGCTGCCGGGCGCCGTTTGAATGATGGTTTCAGGCTTGATGATGCCTTTTTCCAATGCAACTGCAATGGCAAAAGGCTTCATGGTGGAACCAGGCTCAAAACTGTCGGTGAGTGCTCGATTGCGCAATTGCTCGCCACTCAAATTGACACGCTTGTCGGGTGAATAACTAGGATAGTTGGCCAACGCCAAAATTTCTCCTGTTTGCGCATCTAGCACCACCACACTGCCTGCTTTGGCTTTGTTTTCTAAAACCGCTTCACGCAGTTTTTGATAAGCAAAGAACTGCACCTTGCTGTCAATGCTCAATTGCAAATCTTCGCCATCAACAGGGGGGGTCATTTGTCCTACATCTTCCACCACACGCCCCAAGCGATCTTTGATGACGCGTCTTGCACCAGGTTTGCCAGAGAGTTGATTTTGGAAAATCAACTCGATGCCTTCTTGGCCTTTGTCTTCCACGTTGGTGAAACCAACAATGTGCGCTGCCGATTCACCCTCGGGATACAAACGTTTGTATTCTTTGATGGTGTAGATGCCCTTGATGTTCAAAGCCAAAACTTGCTTCACCACAGGCTCGTCCAT
>SXXD01000097.1 GCA_005789685.1 Burkholderiales bacterium | reverse complement strand
TCCTACTGACCTTTGCTGCAGCCATTCCTGCCATCGTATCTGGCGGTATTGCCGAGCGTGCTAAGTTCTGGCCTCAACTCATTGCCACCGCGTGCATTGAGGGTTTTGTGTACCCTTTTTTTGAGGGCATCGCATGGAACCAACACTTTGGTGTGCAAGCTTGGATCAAGGCGACCACTGGCGAGGAATTTCACGATTTTGCGGGTTCCGTGGTGGTTCATGCCATGGGGGGTTGGATTGCGCTGCCTGCTGTGATCTTGTTAGGTGCGCGCTACAACCGTTACAAAAAAGATGGCGCCGTGTCTGCACACCCACCTTCCAACATTCCTTTTTTGGCCTTAGGCGCTTGGATTTTGATTGTGGGTTGGTTTGGCTTTAATGTAATGAGTGCTCAAACACTCGACAAAATTTCTGGTTTGGTGGCAGTGAATTCATTGATGGCCATGGTGGGTGGCACATTGGCAGCCTTGATTTTGGGCAGGAATGATCCAGGCTTTGTGCACAACGGGCCTTTGGCTGGGCTGGTGGCTGTGTGCGCAGGTTCTGATCTGATGCATCCCTTCGGCGCCTTAGCGGTTGGCGCTGTGGCAGGCGCATTGTTTGTGGTGATGTTTACGCTGACACAAAACAGATGGCGGATAGACGATGTTTTGGGTGTTTGGCCTTTGCACGGTGTTTGCGGCGCTTGGGGCGGCATTGCTGCAGGCATTTTTGGCCTGCAATCATTTGGCGGTTTGGGTGGCGTGAGTTTTCAGGCTCAACTCATCGGCACCGCTTTGGGCGTGGCTTGGGCCTTGATCGGGGGTGTTTTGATTTACGGCATTTTGAAAATAACCATGGGACTCAAAATGACGCCAGAAGAAGAATATGAGGGCGCTGACCTGACGGTCCACAAAATCAGCGCCACCCCAGAGCGCGAAGCAAGCTGGTAATTCATGAAAAACACGTCTAATCCCAAGTATTTAAAGGCCTTTCAGAGAATTTACTTGCCAAACACTTTGTTTTGTGGTCCATAATGGCTTAGCTTGCGTCTTTGGACGTGTGCTTTGTTCGCGGTGTACAGGTGTCAGTTTCGCTTCCTTCCGAGGTTTTTAGGTTTGTTGATGCGTTTTTGGGGCTCCATCGCTTTTGTTTTTGTGTTTAGAGGAGTCCCTTTCAATGGGCAAAAAACTATACGTCGGCAATTTGCCGTACTCGGTTCGTGACGGCGATTTAGAGCAGGCCTTCGGCCAGTTCGGTTCAGTGACCAGCGCTAAAGTCATGATGGAACGCGACACAGGTCGCTCAAAAGGCTTCGGCTTTGTGGAAATGGGTTCTGATGAAGAAGCTCAATCTGCAATCAGCGGCATGAACGGTCAGCCTCTGGGCGGTCGCAGTGTTGTTGTCAACGAAGCACGTCCCATGGAAGAGCGTCCCCCCCGTTCCGGTGGTGGTGGCTTTGGTGGCGGCGGCGGCGGTCGTCGTGAAGGCGGCGGCGGTTATGGCGGCGGCGGCGGCGGTTACGGCGGTGGCGGTGGCGGTTATGGCGGCGGCGGTGGCGGTGGCGGTGGTCGTCGCGAAGGCGGCGGCGAGTCAGGCTTCCGTAGCCCGTACGGCTCAGGCCCACGTGGCGGCGGCGGTGGCAACGGTGGTGGCGGTCGTCGCGAAGGCGGCGGCGGTTATTAATCGCAGGCTACATCTGCACTCATACTTTCGGGTGTGAGACACAAAAAAGCCCTGCATCCAGGGCTTTTTTCATGGTCACAACGCTTTTCTATTTCACGCTCGTGCCTTCAGTCTGTCGCGCGGTGTTTTCGAGGCACATTTTTAAACGCGCGATCGAATAAGGCATTTGGCAAAACCCGCAACAAGCGGGCAACCCAAGCCATGGGGGTGGGGATGACTCGGAAGCTAGCGCCTTGTTCAATGGCATGAAAGGCAGCCTTTGCAAAGTCATCTGCACCCATTAAAAATGGCATCGGGAATTTATTTTTTTGAGTCAAGGGTGTTTGGATGTAACCCGGTGCCAAGGTCACGACTTTGAAGCCTTCGGACTTGAGCTCACCTCGTAAACTTTCACAATAGCTGATGGCTGCTGCTTTGCTTGCACAGTAAGCTGCGTGTCCTGGCATACCGCGAATACCCGCAACGCTGGCAATGCCCACCAAGGTGCCGGCGTGGCTTGCATGGCCCATTTGTGCAGCGCGGGCTTTCATCGCTAGCAAAAAGGGATGAAAAGTGGCCGCCATGCCCATCACATTGGTGTTCATCACTTGTTGTAAAACCTCTAAATCTTTTCGCTCGCGTGTGTCCATGCCAATGCTGATGCCTGCGTTGGCGATGACCACATCGGGAACACCTTGTTCGGCAATGCATTCGTTGGCAGCGGCAATGATGCTGTTGGCGTCACTCACATCAGCGCAATAGCATTGGGCCGAATTGCTGGGAATGCCTTGGGCTTCAAGCCATGCTTGCATTTCAGGCACTCGGCGCGCAGCCAATGCAAGCCGCCACCCTGCTTGATGGTATCGAAGCGCGAGGGCTTGGCCAATGCCGCTGGAAGCACCAGTGATGAAAACCAAGGAGCTCATAGAGGTCTTTCTGAGATGCTCGTTTTAAGAAAGAAGATGTCTTTAAGGTTTGGCAGCTTGGACAAGGCCCCGAACTCTGCCGCTCAATTCATATTCACCTGTTTTGCTGTTCATTTGCATTTTTCCAGCAGTGAACAAATCTTGGCCGCGCCGAACTTCAACGGGCACCTCGCTCACCAAGCGTTCTTCCTTGACAAAAGCTTTGATTTCTTGGCTGCGCATTTCTGTTGCAGGCCGAGGCCCATTGGGGCTTGTGCTTGCGGGCTGAGAAATGTGCACGTTGCCAACCAAGGTCACTTGCGTACCGTCCCCTTTAGCCAGTGCCTGGTCTGCAACAGCATTGACGTGCTGACCCTCTTGGCTGAGTCCGCGCAATTGCGCTTTTTGAATGTCAAGCGTATCGGTGTCAGGGAAATGTTGAGCGTGCTCGCCACTTAACTCTCGCATCAGGCGGCCTTGGCTGTCAAAGGATTTGACAGAAAAATTTTGCAAAAAATAATCAGGCTCATGGCGAACCGATGGGGCTGCAGTTTCATTGAAGAAACTGGGCAGACTTCGAACAAGCCACCAACTGCCCAATGCAAAAACGGCCATGAGAATGGCTGGCAAGTAAAGTGCCAAACGGTCTAAGACGCGCCGAAATGCATTCATCAGGCGGCCGATGAAGAACCAACACGCGCGAGCAATTGTGCATATTGCCCACTTGCAAGCACCAGTAAATCACACAACTCTCTGGCGGCGCCAAAGCCGCCTTGGCGGTTTGTGACAAAGTGAGCAAGGGCCAACGCTTGTGCATGGGCATTGATGGGTGCACACGAAATGGCAGCGCGTTGCAGCATGGGCAGATCGGGCCAATCATCGCCCATGGCGGCTGCTTGGTGCCATCCAAAGCCGAGGGTCTTTAAAAAGTCTTCGGCGGCAGGCAGTTTGTCTTCCGTGCCAAATTTGGCATGCTCAATGCCAAGCGCTTTGAGCCTGAATCTAAGGGGCGCAGAGTCGCGGCCTGTGATGATCACAGGTGTGATGCCAGCTTGTTTTAAAAGTTTTAAACCATGGCCATCCAGGGTACTGAAACGTTTGAGTGTTTCACCTTGCTCAGAAAAGTACAAGCCGCCATCCGTTAAAACACCATCCACATCAAAAAAGGCCACTTTGATGCCTTGCGCTTGAAGCAACAGCTCAGGGGGGAAATGGAGCGCGGGTTGAATGATTTGCATGGTTCTTGGGGCGGCCAGTGAAATGTTCTTAGATGACTTTAGCGCGCATGAGGTCATTGCTGTTGAGGGCGCCACACAGGGCGCCAGATTCATTGACCACCAAAACGCTGGTGATTTGGAATTGCTCCATGAGTTCGGCCGCCTCTACCGCCAATGCATCGTGCAGAACAGTTCTCGGATAGGCATGCATCACATCTTTGGCGTGCAGTGCTCGCAAGTCAACACCTTTTTCGATGAGGCGCCTTAAATCACCATCTGTGAACACCCCCAAGATGTTGTGATGCTCGTCGACGATGGCCGATGCACCCAAACCTTTTTGGCTCATTTCACGCATGAGCTCGGTAAAGCTTGCATCAGGTAAGACATGCGGCACTTGATCGCCTTTGCGCATGACGTCTTCCACATGCGTCAGCAAGCGACGGCCCAAAGAGCCACCAGGGTGTGAGCGCGCAAAGTCTTCTGCTTTAAAACCGCGGGCGTCTAGCAGCGCAACAGCCAAAGCATCGCCCAAGGCCAATTGCGCCGTGGTGCTGGCAGTCGGGGCCAAATTCAGTGGGCAAGCTTCTTTGTCGACACTGCTGTCTAAAACCACATCGGCATGTTTGGCCAGCGCCGAGTTCATGCCACCGGTCATGGCAATCAAGGGCACGCCTTGTCGTTTCAAGACGGGCAGGATGGAAACCAGCTCGTCGCTTTCCCCGCTGTTAGAGATGGCCAATACGATGTCGACGGCTTTGATCATGCCAAGGTCGCCATGGCTGGCTTCGCCAGGATGAACAAACATGGCGGGCGTGCCTGTAGAGGCCAATGTGGCGGCAATCTTGGAGCCAATGTGCCCGCTCTTGCCCATGCCGGTGACCACCACGCGGCCTTTGACGTTGAGCATCATTTGAACGGCTTGAGCAAAGCGCGAGTCCAAACGGGATTTGAGTCCCATCAGGGCTTGTGCCTCAATGTCCAAAGTCTCGCGTGCGAGTTGGAGGGCTTGGTCTGGGTTGAATGACATGGGCTTATTTTAGCGAGTGATGGCCTAAAGCGTGACTATGATGCTGCTTTCGACCAGATGTCGTCGTGGAGTGCGTAAGATGAGTCAAGGATTGGGTTCAATGAGGGGTGAGCGGGCAATGGGTGCCACCGATGAAATGGCTTTGTCGGTGAACGACTATTTAAGAAAAAATATCCGTACCGTGCCCGATTGGCCGGTAGCGGGCGTGCAGTTTCGAGACATCACGCCCTTGCTTCAAAATCCAAGGGTGTTTCGTGTCTTGATCGATGCCTTTGTCCATCGCTACATGTCACCCGCCATGCGGCCTGATGTGGTGGCTGGTCTCGATGCGCGGGGCTTTATTTTGGGGGCTGTGGTGGCCTATGAATTGAACGTTGGCTTTGTCCCTGTGCGCAAAAAAGGAAAGCTGCCTTTCACCACGGTGGAAGAAACCTATGAATTGGAATACGGCACAGCCACCGTTGAATTGCACACCGACGCGGTCAAGCCAGGTCAGCGAGTCTTGTTGATTGATGATTTGATTGCGACAGGTGGCACCATGATGGCGGGCATGAAGCTTCTAGAGAAACTGGGTGCTGAAGTCATTGAAGGAGCGGCCATTGTGGATTTGCCTGAGCTGGGCGGCTCAGAAAAACTGAGGGCCGCAGGATTGCCCTTGTTCACATTGGTGAACTTTGAGGGGCACTGAAATTGAAGCTGAGATGCAAAGGCTCTTATTGGGCTTTGCGACGCCAAGC
Source organism: Burkholderiales bacterium (assembly GCA_005789685.1). Lineage (GTDB taxonomy): Bacteria > Pseudomonadota > Gammaproteobacteria > Burkholderiales > Burkholderiaceae_C > Limnohabitans_A. Next base: position 417 of record SXXD01000097.1, on the reverse strand, counting down.
TTGAATTAAGCGTTGAATTGAAGAGCCGCCAAGCCGGCATAGACGCCACCCATTTCAATCAGCGCCGCATGTTTGCCTTGCTCTACCAAGCGGCCATGCTCTAAGACCAAAATGTTGTCAGCTTGTTGCACAGTGGCAAGTCGGTGCGCAATGACCAAAGTGGTTCGACCGCGCATGGCCGACTCCAAAGCCGCTTGAACCATGCGCTCACTGTGTGCATCCAAAGCGCTTGTGGCTTCGTCCAGCAGCAAGAGCGGAGGGTTTTTGAGCATGGCACGCGCAATGGCAATGCGTTGACGTTGACCGCCCGATAAGCGCACGCCACGCTCACCTAGAAAGGTGTTGTATCCCTCGGGCAGGTCGACAATGAACTCGTCAGCAAAGGCAGCCACGGCGGCAGCCTTCACCTCTTCGTCG
>SXXD01000096.1 GCA_005789685.1 Burkholderiales bacterium | reverse complement strand
TAGCTTGAACAGCTGTTCTGGTCCAATTGAAAAATAATCGGCAGGACCACCACCGCGAAGCACGTGCTGCGCATTGGCTGTGTCGTAAATGCCATTGTTCAAGAGCTTCTCATCGATGTGAACACCAATCACTTCACCAAAAACCATCCAAGTTTGAAGGGGTTCACCTTGTAAATTTTTCATTTGCAAAATTTCGGTGCATCGGCATTCAAAACTCACAGGGCTTTCGGCTACACGAGGCACCTTGACCAATCGGGACGGCGCTGTTGACAGCCCTGAGATTTCAAATTCATTGACTTCAGGGGGTACCGCTTTGCAGGTCTGGTTCATGGCTTCAACTTGCGGGCGCGTGACCAAGTTCCAAACAAATTCCCCAGTAGCCTCAATGTTGTTGAGTGAATCTTTGCGCCCAATGCTGGAGAAGCCAATGAGGGGCGGTATGTAATTGAAAGCATTGAAGAAGCTGTAGGGCGCTAAATTCAAGACGCCATCAGCGCTTTGAGAAGAGACCCAACCAATAGGGCGAGGGCCCACAATGGCGTTGAAGGGATCGTGTGGAAGTTGGTGTCCGAGGCGGGGTTCGTAAAAGTAAGTCATTCTTCAAATAGAGGTGTTGGTGAGTAATTTCGCTTGCGCTGCAATTGCGGTTCGCTCTTCGTTTGAAAGTCGATTCAGATTTTTAAGCTGCATCAGCATGCGAGGATTTTTGGCCAATACATCGACATGTCGGTTCAGGTAATCCCAATAAAGGGTGGTGAATGGACAAGCATTCTCGCCGACTGACAGGCCAGGATTGAAACGGCAACTTTTGCAGTGATTGCTCATTCGGTCAATGTATTTGCCGCTGGCCACATAGGGTTTGCTGGCCATCACGCCGCCATCTGCAAACTGGCTCATGCCCAAAGTATTGGGAAGTTCAACCCATTCCACCGCATCCACATAAACACCCAAGTACCAGGCATGAACTTCTTTAGGCACCACGCCCAGCAACAGCGCATAAAGCCCCGTGGCCATCAGGCGCTGAATGTGGTGGGCATAGCCGTGGTTCAGCGTTTGAGAAATGGCGTCCCGCAAGCAAGCCATGTCTGTGTCGCCGGTCCAGTAAAACGTGGGCAAGTGAGCTGAGGCCTGCATTTCATTGCGCTCTAAATACTCTGGCATTTGCGTCCAGTAGATGCCGCGCACATATTCTCGCCATCCTAAAATTTGACGAATAAAGCCTTCAACCGCTGGCAGCGGCGCATGACCTTTGACATAAGCTTGTTCTGCAGCATTCACCACTTCTCTGGAATTGAGCAGTTTCAAATTCAAGGCGCTTGCAATGTGCGAGTGGTAAAGCCAAACCTCACCCTCCCACATCGCATCTTGATACAAGCCAAAGCAGGGCAGTCGGTGCTGAATGAAGTTGTCAAGTGCTTCAAGGGCTTGCGTGCGTGTGACGGGCCAGCCAAAGCTGTTCAAATTGCCTGGGTTTGCAGCCAGCTTTTCATTGACCAAGTTCATCACATCTTGTGTGATGCTGTCGGGTTCAAATCGCAAGGGTTTGGGCAACAAGCCCGGGCCTGCCTTGCCAAAGCTGCCGCGATTTTCTTCGTCAAAGTTCCACTGACCGCCGATGGGTTTTTTGCCGTCCATCAAGATGCCAGTTTTTTGACGCAACTCTCGGTAAAAAAATTCTTGGCGCAATTGTTTGCGGCCTTTAGCGTGCTCGGCGAAGTCACGCACGGTGCTAAAGAAGTGCGCGTCATCCCGAATGTCCAATGCCAAGTCATTATTTTTAGCAGCGGCTCGCAAGCTTTGCAAAACGCGCCATTCCCCAGGCGCTGTCATGAGCAGTTTTTGCGGCCTTAGTTTTTGAATGGCTTTGTCGAGTTCGCCCGCCAAGGTGCCCGTGTTGCTTAAGTCGTCTAGCTGGGTGTAATTGAGTGGCCAGCCTTTGGCTTTGAGGGTTTCGGCAAAGTGGCGCATTGCACTGAGAAACAAAGTGCTCCGCTGTTTGGAAGACGCAACATGGGTTGACTCCTCCATCACTTCAGCCATCCAAATGATGTCTTGTGTGGGGTCAAAGTCAACCAAGGCTGTTGAATCTAGGCTCAGTTGATCACCCAAGATCAAGACCAAATGACGCAATGATTTAGCCATGTTGGATGTTTCCTTGAGGACCTGCAGATTTTTTCTTTCTGCATGCTTCTGAGCAATACAAAACCTGATCCCAATTTTTAGCCCAAGCCTTGCGCCAGGTCATGTCCCGCCCGCACACGGTGCAGGGCTTGCTAGGTAGGCTTTGTTTGTTGCCTTTGAAAGAGGTCCTCATGGGGCTATTGTGGCGGGAAGCCGCTGGTGTTTGCTGGCTTGTTCGATAATGTCCCTATCCTATAGATCTGACCCGTTTGGTTTTTCCATCATGCCTCAATCACTTGAAACTTCATTGAACCTCAGCCCTGGGGATGTGTCCGCCGTGATTCAAATGGCATGGGAAGATCGCACCACCTTTGAGACGATCTTTGAAAGAACGGGCGTGACGGAATCTGGCGTGATCAAAATCATGCGTGCCGAACTCAGTTCGCGTTCTTTTAAAATGTGGCGCGCCAGAATGCGCGGCAGGGTGACCAAGCACCGTGAACTGCGCAGCCCCGACATGAGGTTCGATGACCGGGCCGTTGCCGATCACAGGCGGGCGAATTGCTGATTGACTTCTAATCAGCGACCGAAAGATCGGCCGCCGCCATTGCCGCCACCGTAGCCACCGCCACCGCCACCACTTCGGCGGCCACCGCCATTGCCGCCGCCAAATCCACCACCACCGCCACCACCATTACGGCGTGGACCGCCGCGGCCACTGCCAGCCAAACTGTCGATGCTGGTGCGAGTTGGATCGGGTTGGCCGCCACCGCCACCGCCACCGCTGTTGCGACGTGGCGCGCCTTGACGTGCAAATTGATTGGTCATGAGCGGGTCGATGTGGCGTGGCAACTCATCGCCACGGGGACCGTGGTCATGGTCTCTGTCCATATTGCGGTCATTGGGTCCATCATTGGGACGGTCGTTGCGACGATCGCCACGCTCATTGAAACGGTCCGTTGGGGAGCCATCAAATCTTCTTTCGCCCCGATCTTGGCGATCAGTGCGTGGACCCTGTGCAGGACCACCACGACGTGAAGGAGGAGGGCCATTGCGTGAGCGACCGGCGCCACCTTCAGGGCGGGCTTGACCACCACCGTTGCCACTGGGGCGACCACCACGTCCACCGCCACCGCCACCGCCTTCACCGACTGCACCTTTGCTTTCGCGAATGCGCTGCATCATGTCGGTGCGTGCTGCTTTGGCGGCTGCTTGCATCACATCACGGCTTGGTGGACGGCCTGCACCGCCCCACAAAGTTTGACGCCCCATTGCAATGGGTTCAGGCCTCTCACCTGGTTCGGGTCCAAAGCCTTCCAAAATTTGGACAGGAATTTCTTGTTTGGTGAAGCGCTCGATTTCCATCATGAAACCTTCTTCGTCCAAGCACACCAAGCTAACCGCTTCGCCGCTTGCCCCGGCGCGGCCCGTTCGGCCGATGCGGTGCACGTAATCTTCAGACACATTGGGAATTTCGTAATTCACGACATGTGGCAAGTCTTCAATGTCAATGCCGCGGGCTGCGATGTCGGTGGCGACCAAGACTCGAATGTCGCCGCTCTTGAATCCAGCCAAGGCCTGGGTGCGAGCAGTTTGGCTCTTGTTGCCATGCAATGCCATGGACTTGATGCCGTTTTTGGTCAGGTAGTCGGCCACATTGTTAGCGCCAAACTTGGTGCGCGTGAACACCAGAACTTGACTCCAGTTGTGCTGATTGATGATGTGCACCAACACTTCTTTTTTCTTCCCACGACCCACTGGGTGGATGACTTGAGAGATGCGTTGCACCGTGGTGTTGTTGGGCGTGACTTGAATGCTCTGTGGATTCCTTAAAAGCGTGGCAGCCAGGTCGCGAATTTCATCGCTGAAGGTGGCGGAAAACAACAAGCTTTGTTTTTCTTTGGGCACCAAGGCCAAGATTTTTTTCACGTCATGAATGAAGCCCATGTCGAGCATTCTGTCGGCTTCGTCCAAGACCAAAATTTCAATGCTGGCCAAATCGAGCAGGCCTTGGCCTTGCAAGTCGAGCAAGCGGCCTGGGGTGGCCACCAAGACATCGACGCCGCGCTTGACGCGATCCACTTGGGGTTTCATGCCAACGCCACCAAATACAACGGTAGACTGCAGGCTAAGGTATTTGCCGTAATCTTTAGCTGACTCTTCAATCTGGGCGGCTAATTCACGGGTGGGCGTGAGCACCAGCGCGCGAATGGCTTTACCGCCAAATTTATTTCGACCGGCCTCTGACAGGCTCAGTTTGTGCAAGATGGGTAGCATGAAGGCGGCTGTTTTTCCGGTGCCAGTTTGTGCACCAGCCAACAGGTCGTGACCTGCCAAGACGATGGGGATCGCTTGAGCCTGAACGGGCGTGGGAGTGTCGTAGCCTTGCTCTTGCACGGCCTGCAGAATGGCCGGAGCCAAATTCAATTCTTCAAATTTCATGATGGCGCGCCAAAAAAGGCGCATGGCATCGGTTTGTCAGGCTGTTTGGAAACAGCCGCCAGTCAAAGACCGATGGGATTCACAGGTGGGTATGGAAACCACAGGCGGGTACCTGGGTCAAACCCCAGCAGAAGTGCTGATGTTGCGGCAACTGGAGGCGGCAACGTGCAGATTGTCGCACGAATCTGTAAACTCACAAATTAATTCTAAAGAATGAATAATTTAGATTTAAAGAGTTTTTTGGTGTTTAATCTAAAGTAAATATAAAAACTATTGAATTCTTATACATGAATGTTTTGAATATCCAAAGGCCAAGATCCATGAAACTGCAGCTTGGGGTGACAATTGGGCGGTCCAATTTGTTGTGCCTGAACGCTAACGAGTACGCCTACGCTTTTGCAAAAGGAGAAATCAGCTTGCAAATCAGGGTCGATGCATTTTTGAGCCTGTTCAAAGAAGAAGGACGATTGCGTCAGCTCGCAAAAACAAACAATCTTGAGCCCATCGTGTTGTTGAAATAATGGGTGAATCAGTGTGAAAAGCAACTCACTCTCCAAGCCAACGCTGTCCCAGAATACTGCTTCTCTGGGTGTCTACCGATTTGGGGTAGCGGTCGCTGTTTTGATTTCCTTGGTTGCTGGCATCTACCTTTGGAAAGACAGGCAAGACACGCTAGAACGAGAGGAGGCAATGGGTGATTTATTGACGCGCATCTTGTTCAACCATGTAAGCCGAACACTAGAGTCTTCCTCTGCCATCATGACGGTTGCCAATCAGGGCTCATCTTCAAATTTGCCCACGCAATCTCAGCTCAAATCCGCCATTGAAAAATCCAGTTTCATTCGTTCCTTGTCCATGCTAACTGAGGACGGCCGGGTATTGGCCAGCTCAGAAGATGGGGTGGTCAACCAGTCTGTCAGTTGGCAACAATTGGGCTTGGAGCGAGATGTGGGCGATGATTT
>SXXD01000001.1 GCA_005789685.1 Burkholderiales bacterium | reverse complement strand
GGGCACACGCACCATGGGTTCAATGGGCAAACCGCGGCATGTGGCAAACAACCATTTCAGAGTTTCATACCCCAACCCCGTGTGCTCCATGTCATAGATGGCAAATTTGGCACCGGCATTGGCCAAAATATTGGACATGCCCGGTGTGAAAAATTCAAAAATCATGGCGCCGGCCACTGTTTGGCCAGACATGATGGTTTGCTTCAAGGGTGCTTGAGTGCTCATGTGAATCCTTATAAAAATTTAAGAAGGCTTAAGAAGTGACAACATGCGGTGGTTTTTTACCGTGCATCACATCGACCGCGGCTTTGAAGGCACTTTCAGCCAGACCCTGCATGCATTCATCGGTAAAACAAATGCCATGGGGCGTGACCACCACATTGTCCAATTGCAGCAGCGGGTTGTCTGCGGGCGTGGGCTCAACTTCAAACACGTCTAGGCCTGCACCTGCAATTTTTTTCTCCACCAGCGCGCGGTACAGCGCAGCTTCATCGACGATGGGGCCGCGTGCGGTGTTAATCAGGTAAGCCGTGCTCTTCATGAGCGACAACTTGCTGGCGTTGACCATGCCGCGTGTTGTGGCATTCAAGGGGCAATTGACGGTTAAAAAATCTGAGCGTCTAAACAACTCATCCAGATCGACCAACTCCACACCCAGTGCAGCCATTTGTGCAGCATCGGCATAAGGGTCGTGGGCGATGAATTTCATGTCAAAAGGCTTGGCCAATCTAAACATCTCGGCGCCAATATTGCCCACGCCAATCGAGCCCAAGGTGCGGCCCGTCAGGCCCGTGCCAATGTGATCGGATTTTTCTGCCCATCGACCCGAACGCGTGAGGCGGTCTTTGATGCCCACCTTGTGCGCCAACATCAGCATGAAGGTGATGGCAGACACGGCCACAGGGCGGCGCACACCATCGGGCGCAATGGTGAGATAAATGCCTGCCTTTTGGCAGGTGGGCACATCGATGGTGTCATAACCCACCCCAAACCGAGCAATCAACTTCAAGCGTGGCTTGTCTGGCCCAAGGCTTTCAGGCGTGAACTTCACCAGCATGGCGCAAATGGCATCGTAACGGGCGGCATGTTCGGGCCGAATGACCGGCGTCTCTTCCATGTACTCCCAAACCAAGCCAGGTTGATTGAGCCACTCAAACACCTCTTGCCCAAAGATGGGCTGACCCTTGCTGGTTAAGACATCGTGCGTGATGCCAACACGAAAAACACCCGACTCAGAATCGCTCATGCATGCTCCTGTTAAACCCGATAGAACCCATCTTTCACAGTTTGCCAAGCCATTAAATGACTTATTGGCCTACTTTAAAACCCGTTGAGCCGAACAGCAATAGGTAAAACATCTCCTCGAAAACCCGAATAGCGGTGCTTTGCATCAACTTCATAATGCAGGACACCAAGTTTTTTTGTCCGTTTTTCCTTTATCCAACCCTTTAGGAGCCTCCGAATGAAATTGAGCAAATTAGTTTTAGCCATGTGCTTGGCCACAGGCGTCATGTCCACCGCAGTTGCGCAAGTTGTCATGCGAAATGCTATTTCCGTTGGTCAAAACTCGCATGCTGGCGAGGCCATTGACACTTTGGCCCGTGAGGTGGAAAAGCGAACCAATGGTCGCATTGTGATCAAGAACTTTTACTCTGGCGCTTTGGGCGGCGAGCGCGAGGTGATGGAGTCTGTGCAATTGGGCACGCAAGAACTGGCTCACAATTCAACGGGCCCAGTTCCCAACTTTGTCCCTGAAACTCGCATCTTAGATGTGCCATTTTTGTTTCGCGACAAGGCCCATGCACGTGCTGTTCTAGACGGTCCCATTGGCCAAGAGTTGCTGGCCAAATTCGAATCTAAAGGTTTCAAGGCCTTGGCATGGTCCGAAAACGGTGTTCGTCACATGACCAACAGCAAGCGCCCCATCAATGAGCCTGCCGACTTGAAGGGCCTGAAAATGCGAACCATGGAAAACCCAGTGCACGTGGCGGCTTACAAAGGCCTTGGCATTGTGACAACCCCCATGGCTTTCCCAGAGGTGTTTACCGCTTTGCAGCAAGGCACTGTTGACGGTCAAGAAAATCCTTTGTCAGTCATCATGGCCGCCAACTTTGACCAAGTTCAAAAGCACATCTCACTCACCGGACACGTCTATTCGCCTTCTGTGTACCTCATGAACAAAGCTGTTTGGGACAAGCTCAGTGCCGGCGACAAACAGATCTTCCTAGATGCAGCTAAGGAAGGTGTGAAAGCCAACCGTGCACGCGTGGACAAAGACGATGCCAGCGGTGTAGCCGAGTTGCGCAAAAAAGGCATGACCGTGATTGAGAATGTGGACAAAGCAAAATTTGTGGCTACTTTGGCGCCCATCAATGCCGAGTTTGAAAAGCAGTTTGGCAAAGCCAACCTTGATCGCATTCGCAATTACAAGTAAACATTGACGACTTGCTAACGCCCAATGGTTCTTGCTGTTGGGCGTTTTTGTTTTGAGAATTTGGTGAACCCATGAAACAACTATTTTTGCGGTTTGAGCACTGGACCACGTCGATTGCCATGATGTTTGCCTGCATCATGATGGCGCTTTCAGCTATCTTTGCCATTCACCAAATTTTCACCCGTTTTGTGATTGAGTCGCCAGCCGAATGGACCGAAGTGCTCATTCGATTTTCTTTAATATGGATGGTGTTTTTGGGCATTCCCACAGCATTTCGCCAAGGGGCCATGGTCCGCGTTGACTTGCTCTACAAAATGTCGGGCCAGCGGGGGCGACGAGTGCTAGACACCGTGGTGGCAGCTGCAGCCATGTTGCTGTGTGGTGTTATTTTCTGGTGGGGACTGGACTACACCAACCGCGGCAGCGTGCAGTCCATGATTGGACTCGATAATGTTTCTATGTTCTGGGCCTATTTGGCGCTACCCGTGGGGGCGGTTTTCAGCATGATCAGCATTGTGGGCAATTGGTTAGACCCACAGCGTCTTGAACTGGAGAATGCGCAATGAGCGTAGCCATGCTGATCACAATGCTGGTGTGCTTTGCACTCAGCATTTCTATTGCTGTCTCCATTGGTTTGTCTGCCATTCTGGGCATTCAAATTGCCAATGCCAACATGCTCATTTCCGTGAAGGAAATGTTCAATTCAATTAACAAGTTTCCGCTGGCCGCCATTCCCTTTTTCATTTTGGCGGGCAACCTCATGGAAACGGGTGGCATTTCCAAACGGCTCGTCGAATTTTCTAAAAGCATTGTGGGCGGCATCCAAGGTGGACTGCCCATGACCTGCGTCATGACCTGCATGATTTTCGCAGCGGTCTCGGGCTCGTCGGTGGCCACCACCTTTGCCATCGGTGCTGTCCTCATTCCAGCCCTCATTCAACACGGCTACCCGCGCCCCTGGGCAACTGCCCTGCAAGCGACGTCCGCAGAATTGGGGGTGATTATTCCACCATCGATTCCCATGATTCTTTTTGGTGTCGCTGCTGAAGTCTCTATTGGCGAGCTCTTCATTGCAGGCGTAGGCCCTGGCTTGCTGATTGGTGCGGCGCTGATGCTGTTTGTTTGGGCCTATTCCAAGTACATGGGCTGGGGCAAAAACGACGGCGATGGCCGCCTGAGCTTTGGCAAGGCCACTTACCAAGCCGGCTGGGCCTTGCTCATGCCATTCATTGTGCTGGGCGGTATTTATGGCGGCATTTTCACGCCCACTGAAGCTGCTGCTGTGGCGGTGCTTTACTCGTTCATCGTAGGTACACTGATTTACCGCGAAATTGGTTTCAAAGACATTTACACCATATTGCGCAAATCAGTTATTTCCAGCGCCGTGATCATGTTCATCATTGCCAATGCGGGCATGTTTGCTTTCCTAATTACGCGTGCTGGTGTTCCCGGCGCCATTGGTGCTTGGCTGCAAGAAATCTTGCAATCACCTGCGTACTTTTTATTGGGTGTCAATGCCGCTTTGTTTGTCATTGGCATGTTCATTGAAACGGGTGCGGCCATCATTGTGTTGGCACCCATTTTGGTGCCCGTGGCCATTCACTTCGGCATCGACCCTGTGCACTTCGGCATGGTCATGGTGGTGAACTTGGCACTGGGCATGATCACGCCGCCGTTTGGTGTGAACCTGTTTGCAGCCTGTACAGTGGCTAGAATCTCGCTGGACCGCATCATCAAGGATTTGATCCCGTTTATTTGCGTCATCTTGAGTTGCCTGATGCTGATCAGTTATGTACCCGTGATCTCACTGGCTTTGCGAGATTTGGTCTACAACAAATAATTGGGGTCAGATCAACATTAATTTCCAATCAAAGGGGATGAAGGCTAAGGGGGGCTTCCTCATGGTGGAGTACCACAAATC
>SXXD01000095.1 GCA_005789685.1 Burkholderiales bacterium | reverse complement strand
GCATGGGCGGCCCCTTTAGAACAGATGTTCCAAAAACGCCTGTTGTCATTCTTTCAATCACTTTGGTGCAATAACCATGAGCAATCCTCAAGTCGAACTCCACATCGCCGGCAAAGGCGTCATCCTCATTGAACTCGACGCCGAAAAAGCGCCCTTGAGCGCTGAGAACTTTCTGCACTATGTGAACAAGGGTCACTATGACAACACCATTTTTCACCGCGTGATTCCCGGCTTCATGATTCAAGGTGGCGGCTTTGAACCCAACATGGAACAAAAGCATTCCGATGCGGCCATTCAAAATGAAGGCAACAACGGCTTGAAGAACACAAAGTACAGTTTGGCCATGGCACGCACGCAAGCCCCCCACTCTGCCACCGCACAGTTCTTCATTAACACTGCCGACAACGAATTCTTGAACCACACAGCACCTTCACTGCAAGGTTGGGGCTATGCCGTCTTTGCACATGTGGTGTCAGGTAACGAAATTGTGGATGACATTGAAGGCGTTGCAACTGGCCGCAATGGCTTCCATGACGACGTGCCCAAAGAACCTATCATCATTGAAAAGGCTGTCGCGCTTTAATCGGCGCGCCCACCCATTTCTATGACTGAAACCGTGTTGCCGTTTCAGGTGTTTGAAGCACCTGAAACTTGGCGCACAGTTGATTTTATTTCCGACTTGCATTTGCAAGAAAAAGAAACTGCCACATTTGAAATGTGGCAAGCCTACATGCAAAACACGACCGCTGATGCGGTCTTTATTTTGGGCGACCTGTTCGAGGTTTGGGTCGGCGACGATGCCGCCGAACAGCACTCTTTTCTTCAGAGATGTACTGCTGTTCTAAAAGCCTGCGCATCAAAAAGACAGGTGGCCTTTATGCGGGGCAACCGCGATTTTTTGGTTGGCACTGCGTTCCTCAATTCATGCCATGTCCTTGATCTGCAAGACCCTACTGTGCTTCACTTTGCATCTCAAAAATGGTTACTGTCTCATGGTGACGCAGGTTGTTTAGGCGACACCGACTACCAAGCCTTCCGACAGATGGTCAGAAAACCAAGTTGGCAAAATGACTTCTTAGCCAAACCACTCACCGAGAGAGAGCGCATTGCCAGACAACTTCGAGCACAAAGCGAATTGCTGAAAAAAGACTCAAGTGCAGTCTATGCCGATGTGACAGATGAATGGTCCTATCCGTTGCTTCAACAAACTGGCGCCACTTGCCTAGTTCATGGTCACACGCATCGGCCTGCACTTCACAGCCTAGGGCAAGATCCGCCGATGCAACGCTACGTTTTAAGTGACTGGGATACTGCGACAGCAAGGCCACGCGCCGAAGTATTGCGCTGGCATTTCGAGGGGCAAGTTGTACGAATCAACTTGATAAGCTGAGCTTGAGCATTGGCTTTTCAGCCTTTGCTTAAACCCTTGCTTCATTCAGCTGCGCAACAAATTTTTCAAAGCATTTTGCAAACGCCGCGCCACCTTAGGGTCGTGCGTTGAAGACAAAACTGCTGTGACATCCAAGGCCCAAGTTTGCTCAGGGCCCGGTTGGTTTTTGCGAGTGAGCAATTGAAGTTGCAATGCGCGCCGCTCGTTCAAATTCTCTGCAGGCGTTGGCACTTCCGCAGCCATCTCTAAACGCAAAATGGCTTCGCCAGCAGTTGCTGCAGGTGCCTGACTGACTGCTTGTGACCAAGCCGCCCTGGCCGCAGCGTTCACATTGCGACCTAAATCTTGTGCCGTGGGCACCAATTCGGCTTGGCGCGTTTCCCATGCAGCAAGCAAATGCGTCAAGGATTCGCCGTGGGCCTGGGCAGCCAACTTTCGCAAGGCCATTTCGGCGTGTTCCATGGCATCGCGTTGGGCTCTGAATGCGGCATCACCAAGGCGGGGGCCGCGCTCTTCACGCTCAGGGCGATCACCTCGATCTCCACGGTCAAAACGACCCCCACTCTTATCGCCAAAACCACCTTTGTCAGAACGCGGTGCACCTTTGCCGTCTCTGCGATCACCAGGACCGCCCCGACCTGCGGGAGCGGGCACTGATTTCTTTTGGCCTGGTCGGTCATCACCGCGCATGGCTACCAAGGGGCGAGCGGGTTTCGGTGCTTCAACAGGCTTGACGGGCTCTGCGGTTTCTACTGGGGGAGACTCAGTTTCAACTGCATTGGATTCTGATGCGCTTGTTTCATCTGAATCATTTTCACCTGCAGCTGACTCTGGGGTAACTTGTGCCGCATCTGGCGCGCTAATTTCCACAGCCTTTGGCGCAACAATGGCTTCGGCATTGGCCTTGGCTTGCCCTTTCAAAGCGGCGTCCAAGGTCGCCATGGCCGCCTTGATTTTTTGAACATCACCGGAGGCATTAGCAGCTTTTAAGTCATTCGATGCATCGAGCACCATGCGGTCGTGGGCCGACATGGGGGCATTTGAAACGTGCTCGCGCGAGTTGGTCTTGCGACTGAAAGCCTCGTCAATGGGTTTGCGAAAAGCCTCCCACATTTTTTGTTCAATGCGGCGATCCATGGGAACGCTTTGAGCTTCTGTTTGCCAATTTTGCTGTAAAGCTTTGACTGCATCTACTCTTAAGAGAGGCGCAGCGCCAAGCTGCTCGGCTTCTGCAATCAAAGCTTGGCGTCTGGCGGTGCTGGCTTTCTGAGCGGCCTCCAAAGGTGCCGCGGCATTGTGCAGGGCCTGCTTCCAAAGGGGTTGCAGTTCTGCAAAGGCTTTCTCACTCAAATGACCCGCCGAACGCCAGCGATCACCAAACTGACGCAAAGACCGCAAGTGCGCGCGCCAATCTGCATTTTGTGCATTGACCTCACCCCAAGCCTTGACCTCTTCAATCAATGCCAAGCGTTGAGCGCGGTGTTCACTGGCTTCGTGTTTGATTTTGTCCAACCAAGTTTGAACCACTTTGTAGGCGTTGTTGCATGCAGCATCGAAACGCTTCCACAAAGCATGGTTTGGCAAGCCACCTTGATCAGCTTTTTTCCATTCTTCACGCAACTGACGCAAAGCGTCTTGCATTTTTCGACCGCCTACGGTGGGTTCAAGGTCAAACTCTTCCTTACCAACTTCAGGCTCGACCGCTTTTTCGGCATCCTCTTTTGAAACTTCTTGTGCGCCACCGTCGGCCACTGGGGCGTCTTGGGTTTTAACAGGTACTTTTTTGAACAGCCCTTCCGCCTTCAAAACCAATGCCAAACGCAATTGGTCAGCAACATGTCTTTGCCAACCTTCTGCATCACCTGCAGCGATTAATGCGTCATGAACTTTCAAGTCCATGTTGGTGTCCATATTCCGCCCATGGTCCTTGAGCGCTTGCTTGAGCACCAACAAGTTGGCTTCACTGTTCTCAGCCGCCAAGACCGTCACGGCCCCAGTAACCGCTTGATTGGCGGCTTCGCGCAAAGCCAACCTCTGAGCAGGATCCATTTTGGTATTGCTGACTTTGGGCGTTTTAGCTGGCTTACTCTCCGTCTCAGCCGTTGATTCTTCAACGCTGGCTTGAATGGCATTTGAAACGGCTGAATGATCGGAATTGTGGGCTTCTTTGACTGCCTGAAGGTTGGTATGCCCACCAAGACTTGCTTGTCCCCCTCTTGCAACGCGAATTTCTTCGGCCCAAACTGGCACGGGTGGCAAAGCTTCATTCGCGTCATCTCTAGCCGCTTTAGCCTGAAACAACGCAGCTTCAAAGGCCTCCCAAACACTGCTTAACTGATGACGGGACGCATCAAGTTGGGGTGGGAATTTCAAATCAACGCTGTGCCAAGAAGGATCTTCTGTGATGGCATGGGCTTGTTGGTGCCAGTGCGCCACATCGGACTGCAACAGTTCATTGGCAGCGCCTGCTTCTTTCAAACTTTTGGTAGAAAGAACCTCAATGCGCTGCGCCAAAAGCACGGCTGTTTCGCGCTGCACCATGACTTGGTGCTGCAAATCTTCAACCGCTTTGATTTTTTCATTCAACTGAAGCTTGAGGCTGGCCAGGGGCTCACGAGACAGTGGCGCACCTGCTTTGGCAGCATCTCTTTGCCATGCCATGGCATCGGCAATGTTCAAACGCGAAGAAGTTAGCATGGCATTGGCGCGTTCAGTCCATTCGGCCGCCAAGACATCTTGGCCATGCAAGCGCTTCAACTCATCTAGCTTTTCGCGAAGCACTTTGGCAGCGCCTTTGTCACGCGTGGAAACTTCTTTGTACACGTTTTGCAAAACTTCGTGGGATGGCTCTGTGATAAGCCAATCACGCAACTTGGCTGCGCGCTCACCGGATGTTTGTGCGGTAAAGGCACCCCCAGTTAAGTTGTCTAGGGCTTGCAAGTCTGGGGTCTTAGGAGAGGAAGAAGTCACAGTCACAACACAAAAAGATAAAGATGTTATTTTCACCGAGGAAGGCAGTCCTCGATATGCTGAAAGCATCTATTTTCGATTTTTTTTATAATTAGTGGTTCCCTTAATTCAAATCAACTTGTGACTCAACCCGCTTTTCAGGAATTAGCCGCGCAATGGCCTCTTCGCTTTTGGCGCGGACTGTTGACCTTTGGGGGAGATATTGGGCGCGGCTTTATGAATATTTCACACCACAGTTTTGCAATGTTAGGCCTGCTTGCATTGATCCTCTGCGTGCTGGCTTTGGCGCGGCCTGAAGTGCGCACCCTGACTGTCCAAAGCGTGCAGGGCTGGCTGTTCACCCGACTGCAGATTTCAGAAGCTGAAGATGAACAGCATCAAGTATTGCTAAGAAGCTTGGCAGCGCCCGCAACTGACCTGACACCGCTCCAATTGACTTTGGTTCAAGCAGTGAGAAGCAAATACAAAATAGCACCAGAGCCCTTGAATGCCCTGATTTTGGAGGTATTTGACTTGGCAGACCGGTCATCTCTAGAAGCCACCCTCATTCTGGCTGTGATTGGGGTTGAATCTAACTACAACCCTTTTGCCAACAGCCCTAAGGGCGCAAAAGGCCTGATGCAGGTGATACCCGAGATCCATTTCGAGCAATTCACCCCCTACGGCGGGGCCATGGCCATTTTTGACCCCAAAACAAACCTCCGCATTGGTGTCAAAATCCTCAAAGAATGCATCAATTTGACAGGCAGTTTGGAGGAAGGTCTTCGACTCTACAAGGCCGGTGAAGAGTCTATTTCTCAAGAAACTGAGTACATCTCTAGGGTGTTTGGTGAACAAGAACGACTCAATCAAGCCATCCTCAAAAATTCAAAAGATGGCGGTGCCAATGCTAGCCCCAGCTCGAACCTCAGCCCCAAAAAGTGATCTACAGCGGCTTGTCCTCAAAAATCAGGCGGCCAAATTTAAGCTTTTCAGATGCATCTAAGCACCACCTCGGCTACACTCGGAGTGTGCGCAACTGGCGATAGGATCCTGGCCCCTGCTGACACTGGCTGGCTGGTTTCTGACGTGGAAATTGGAGGGCCTAGATCCGCCTACAACCACTGGGGAGCGTGCACCTTGTCCCAGTCTCTTATGGGCACAAGGTTTCAGCCGTTCGCCTGGGCAGCCCTTGCCATTTTGAAGTTTTTAACACTTCACTTGAGCAAGGAACCATCCTTTGAAGGCCTGCCATGTATTCAAGAAATATTCTGATTGAACAAACCGATCCCGAGATTTTTGCTGCCATTCAGGCTGAGAACGCTCGTCAAGAGCATCACATTGAGTTGATTGCCAGCGAAAACTACGCCTCACCTGCCGTCATGGCTGCTCAAGGCTCACAACTCACCAACAAGTACGCCGAAGGCTACCCTGGCAAACGCTACTACGGTGGTTGCGAATTTGTTGACATTGCAGAGCAATTGGCCATTGACCGCGTCAAACAAATCTTTGGCGCTGACGCCGCCAATGTGCAACCGCATTGCGGCGCATCGGCCAATGAGGCTGTGTTTTTGGCTTTCTTAAAACCCGGCGACACCATCATGGGCATGAGCTTGGCTGAAGGCGGCCACCTCACACACGGTATGCCCTTGAACATCAGTGGAAAATGGTTCAACGTGGTCAGCTATGGCCTCGATGCCAACGAAGTCATTGACTACGATGCCATGGAGAAAAAAGCGCACGAATCAAAACCCAAGCTCATCATTGCTGGCGCATCGGCCTACAGTTTGCACATTGACTTTGCGCGCTTTGCCAAAGTGGCCAAAGATGTTGGCGCCATTTTTCTGGTCGATATGGCGCACTATGCAGGTCTCATTGCGGCAGGTGTTTATCCCAACCCAGTGCCTTACGCCGACGTAGTGACATCGACCACCCACAAAAGCTTGCGCGGACCTCGCGGCGGCATCATCTTGATGAAAGCCGAGCACGAAAAAGCCATCAACAGCGCTATCTTTCCTGGCCTGCAAGGCGGCCCGCTTATGCACGTCATTGCTGCCAAGGCTGTTGCCTTCAAAGAAGCCATGGCTCCTGGATTCAAGACCTACCAACAGCAGGTCATCAAGAACGCCCAAATCGTGGCCGAAACGCTCACACAACGCGGTCTGCGCATTGTGAGCGGTGGCACCCAAAGTCACGTCATGTTGGTTGATTTGCGACCTAAGGGCATTACTGGCAAAGAAGCTGAAGCGGTCTTGGGCCATGCGCACATGACCATCAACAAAAACGCCATCCCCAACGACCCCGAAAAACCCATGGTCACCAGTGGCGTGCGCATTGGCACACCCGCCATGACCACCCGCGGCTTCAAAGACGAAGAGGCGCGCTTCACTGCCAACCTCATTGCCGATGTGCTCGACAACCCACGCGATCCTGCCAACATTGAAGCTGTGCGCATCAAGGTAAACGCCTTGACCGCGCGTTTCCCTGTTTACAAATGAAGTGTCCGTTCTGCAGCCACAACGAGACCCAAGTGGTAGAAACACGTCTGGCTGAAGACGGCGACCTCATTCGCCGTCGCCGTCAATGTGCAGCGTGTGAAAAACGATTTACCACCTACGAGCGGCCAGAAGTGAACTTTCCGGCCATCGTGAAAAAAGATGGCAGACGCATCGAGTATGAGCGTGTGAAGTTGCGCGCCAGCATGAACTTGGCGCTGCGCAAACGACCCGTCAGCATTGAGCAAGTAGATTCAGCCATTGAGCGCATTGAAGAAAAGTTATTGAACTTGGCACAACGCGAAGTAGCCTCCAACAAAATTGGCGAGTTGGTCATGCGCGAATTAAAGAAGCTCGATAAAGTGGCTTACGTTCGCTTTGCCAGTGTGTACCGCAGCTTTGAAGACATAGACGACTTCAAGTTGCTGGTGGACGAAGTGAGCAAATAGACTCAAGGGCAGATGGCAATCTGCCCTTTGTCTAAGCGGGCACGACCCACCGCATTGACCACCAACAACCACCCCTCCTTGGCATTCGCACCACTATCACAAAAGGTGATGGTGCCCGCTTGAAAAGCACCATTCAACAACAAGCTGCGACCACTTGCGCCAAAAGATACATACCGGCCAACAGTGGTATTGCCAGTGGCAGTAACTTGGGGGTTCATGCGCGTTCTTTGCTGCAGAAGGGGCTCTCCTTCGTCCCATAGACCATTGCTGTTGGCGTCTTCAAACACCAACCATCCCTGGTGCCATGCTACTGAACTGTCACTGGAAGCACAAGCTGTTGGCAATGCGGGTTGCAAGCTTGAGTCGAGCGCAGCTGCACACAGCGTGACGCGTCGTTCTAGGCGCAAGGCTTGGGCTCTGGCGCTAAGAACATCGCTCAGCAAAGCTTGAGAAGCCGCCTGAATGTGGACCCTGCTTTGCATTCCCTTAAAAGAAAGTGCCACCGTGCTGCACAGTACACCCACGATAAAAAGCATGAACAGCATTTCGATCAAACTGTAGCCATTAACTTTTAAAGTGAACTTCATGTTCGGAGCTTCCACGCATGGCGCATGAAAGCACTTTCATTCAGTGCCAATTCGAAAGCGCTGCAAGTCAATGCCAGTGGCGCAACTTGCTTGCAGCGCATGCTCTGCTCATGAGACCTCCAGCATCACTTCAAGTAACGCGCTGCCGTGCAGCAGGTTTTACACTCATTGAGTCTCTTGTTTGCATGGCGATCATTGGCGCACTGATGGGCGTTGCCTTGCCTAGGCTTGAATTGCATTGGCAAAAAATAAGGCGTCAAGATGCTCAAAATTCACTGATGCAATTACATCTTCGGCAATTGCAGTGGCGCGGCTTACATGCCCAATATGCAAGCACTTTGAGCGAGCTCGATTGGGCAGGAACGCACTCGATTTCAAAGCACTACCATTTGAATCTCCAAAGTAGCAATACCCACGGCTACATTCTGCACGCCACGCCAGTTGGCTTGCAAAGCCGCGATACCACCTGCAGCAGCATGAGCCTGCGCATTTCAGAAAATGCCCACGTGCTCGCAACCAGTAACGCATCGCTGTTGGACGATGCCGAGGCTTGCTGGAAATGGTAAATCTTTTGGTGGGTATGGCGATGGGTTTGAGTGTGCTGAGTGCCGCAGTTTTTTGGGTTCATTTTCAATGGACCCACGACCGAAAAATTTTAGAAAGAAGCCATGCTCAACAAGAAACACGGGCCTTGATGGACACTTTGGTGCACGATATAAAGCGGGCTAATTTTTTCAGTGTGGCCATCACACCCATCCACCCCCAAGACCCTGTTTGTCCCATTGACTTTTGCGGCGCGTCAGAAGACTTTTATCTCACGTCCCAACAAATTTTGTTCAGCATTGATCGCAATGAAAATGGGCTGAAAGAAAACAATGAGTGCAGCGGTTTTCGTTTGAATGGCAACCAAATCCAAACCAAAACTTCCTGCCAACCTGTAGTTTGGACATCTCTGACACAGCCCAAACATTCAGAAATACTGGCGCTTGAGTTGCGTTTGCAATGCAATCAGTCTTCGCCCATCCTAGGAGAATTGTTGCTGATTGAAATTCGCAGTCAAATTTCTACTGAAAAGATGCCTCTGACTTGGCGGCGTGGGGTCAGGCTGCGCAATTTCGGCACTCATTTGCGCAATACCGCATCCAATTGCACAGACACTGCCACATGAATCAACACAGCGGCATGGCCAACCTTTGGAGCGCAATCTGTCTGATCTTCATCACCAGTTTGCTTGGCTGGATCACACTGCGCTCAGTCATGTCAGAAACTCAAAGAAGTCAGCAGCATTTTTTTGCGGCCCAAGCCTTGGCCAGCAGTGAGTCACTTTTAGAGACCGCCATCGCGCAAATTGACAGCGTTTATTCAGGTCAGGACATTGCCATTGACGCCGCATTTTGGCGCAACGCAAGCAACAACCAATGTCCCACCACCCTGGCATCTCCTCAATGGCAATGTTTAAAGTGGACAGCATCGGCAGTTGGCACATTTGACCCTCGCATTTCTGCATTGGCATGGCCAGAATCAATCGACGCCACAAACTCTTTTGTCCTTTTTGTACGCGATGTCCGAATGGCACCGCACAAAATCAAAATAACGGCCCACATTAGCTTGAATTTTGAGCAACCTGGCGTGGGCAGTCGGGCCACGGTTCAGCAAAGCCTGTACATCCCCATTAGCGCACCCTGGACGCCCCCTGATTTAGAACCTGCGCCTCGGCCAGCGCCAGCTGAATGCACACCCATCGAATGGCGCAAACCGTTTGGCAACATCACGCCCGCGCAGCTCAAAGCCATTTCGACAGCCCAATTGCAAAATGGATTAAGCTCACTTTCACAACCCAGCCGAACTGTGTATTGGATAGACAGCCCACTCACGTGGACCCAAAGTTTGGGCAGCCACAGTGCACCCGTTGTTCTGATTTTTTCAGACATTGCTTGCGCCATTCAATGCCCGCAAATAGCAAGCCAAGCCGCCATCACTGGCATGGTTTATTTTCAAAGTGCCAACGCATGCCAAAACCCTGTAGCGCTTCAAACCCTGAACCCTGAGGCCTACCACTTTGATTGGCCCCTTGGCATCGATGCATCAAGGGTGCAGCGAATTTCTGGCTCTTGGAAAAACGCAGGGTTTTAGACATGTCATTCCATCATTTGGAGACGCGCTCTCAATTTGGCTTCACGGTTCTAGAGGCCTTGTTTGCCAGTGCCGTTTTAGCGCTAGGTCTCTTTGGGTCCTTCCAACTCAGCTTGGCCAGCATGTCAGCCAATCAATCTCAAAGAAATTTGGACCTTGCCAATGGCTTGGCTCAAGACCTTGCCGAATGCTGGCAAGTGCCAAGCGCATTTTGCACAGCGCAATTTCAGAACTTGCAAAATACTGGCGCACTGAGCACTGAAGCTGGCATTCAATTTGAAAGAAGATGGAACACCACGTCCATTTCCACCCAAGGCTCAGATCCCAATCTGCTTCAAAATTTAAATATTTCAGTGAAATGGCCAAGTCCAGACAAGCCCAATGGCAGCACCGAATTGAGATGGCAAATAAGACGCGCCAGCACCCCCCTTTGGGTTGGCCTTTAACATGTCGTATCCTTGGCATCCTCCGATCTCAATCATTGCACCTCATGACAGCCAGCCCCTTTATGCTGAAAGCGCTGAACATCGCCTCACTGGCCATGCGTCTGACATCGCCCAATCCAAGGGTGGGCTGCGTCATTGTGAACGGCCAAGGGGAAATTCTGGGTCAAGGGCATACGCAAAAAGCGGGTGGCTTGCATGCCGAGATGGTGGCCTTACTAGATGCTGCCAACCAAGGTAACAGCGTCGAAGGCGCTACTGCCTACGTCACACTGGAACCCTGCGCACACCACGGCCGAACAGCCCCCTGTTGCGACGCCTTGATCAAGGCCAAAATTGGCAAAGTGGTGGCAGCTCTGTCTGACCCTAACCCCTTAGTGGCGGGCCAAGGAATTGATCGCTTGAAAGCTGCAGGCATTGTCGTTGAAGTCGGCGATGGTGCGCATTTGGCTGAACAACAAAATCCTGGTTTTTTGAGTCGCATGAGACGCCACAAACCTTGGGTACGCCTCAAAATGGCAGCTTCTCTGGATGGCCAAATCGCCCTTCAAAATGGCCAAAGCCAATGGATCACGGGCCCAGAAGCTCGAGCTGATGGCCAAGCCTGGCGCGCCCGTGCCTGCGCCATCCTCACAGGCATCGGCACTGTTCTAGAAGACGATCCCCTTTTAGATCTTCGGCTTTGCGCCAACTTAGGTGCTGCGCCTCGCATGCCGCATTTGGTCATTGTGGACAGCAATCTGGAGACACCCCCATCGGCTAAGTTGTTTCAACACAGCCAGCCTGGCGCACTCACGCCCAGACAAGTTTGGATTTACGCGGCCAAAGACCATCCCGATAAAAGATCAGCCTTAGAAGCGCTAGGTGCCCACATTACAGTGCTACCCAATGAACATGGCAAAGTCGATCTGTCAGCCCTCATGACCGATTTGGCAAAGCGCGAAGTGAACGAATTGCATGTAGAAGCCGGCCATAAACTCAATGGCTCACTCATCCGCGAAGAATGCGTTGACGAGTTCTTGGTCTACCTGGCCCCAAAGCTTTTGGGTATCGGTCAGGGCATGTCAAACTGGGGGCCTTTGCAAGACTTGTCACAAGGCTTGTCCCTCGAATTCACAGAAACACAATTAATCGGTAAAGATTTGCGGGTTTTAGCCAGGGTCAAGGCCTAAACAGGCCCAATCCCTGCGAAAATACTCGCCATGTTTACCGGAATCATCACCGGCGTGGGGCGTATCGCCGCCCTCCACGACCTGGGCAGCTCTTTAAGCCATGGCAAGCGACTCACTATCGAGGTACCCGCCGGGTACCTGGACGATGTTGGCTTGGGAGACAGCATTGCCATCAACGGCGCCTGCATGACCGTCACTTCATTTGACATGGCTGCCAAGCAATTCAGCATTGATATTTCAGCCGAGTCCCTCGACAAAACTTGCGGCCTCGACATACTTGGCAAAGTCAACTTAGAAAAAGCTTTGCGCGCGCACGATCGCTTGGGCGGCCACATTGTATCGGGCCATGTCGATGGCATTGGGCACGTGACTCACTTTGCGCAGGTCGGCGAAAGCTGGGAACTGCGCATTCAAGCCCCTGTTGGTTTGGGCAAATATTTAGCCTACAAAGGCTCGATCACGGTCAATGGCGTTAGCCTCACCGTCAACAAAGTTATTGATTCAAGTGCTGGGTGCGAGTTCAGCATCAACCTCATCCCCCACACTGTGGACAACACTGCACTGGTCACTTTGCAAAAAGGCAGCACTGTGAATTTAGAAATTGATTTGATTGCACGTTATGTCGAGCGCATGCTCAACAACGATGCATCGGCCAACTCTGCGGCAGCAGCTTTTTCTGCAGCTGTGCCCTCTTGAAAGAAGTGACATGACGACGAATTCTGGCCGTCCCTTGACGCCTGTGCAAATTTCCCCCGTAGAAGACATCGTCGCAGACTTGCGCGCGGGTCGCATTGTCATCATGGTCGATGACGAAGACCGTGAAAACGAAGGCGATTTGCTCATTGCTTCCGATCACGTCACGGCTGAAGCCATTAACTTCATGGCCCGTTATGGCCGCGGCCTCATTTGTCTCACCCTCACGCGCGAACGTTGCGAGCACTTGAAATTGCCCCCTATGGCTGCCAGTAACGGTACGGTTTACAGCACCGCTTTTACCGTTTCAATTGAAGCCGCCGAAGGTGTGACCACCGGCATTTCTGCCGCTGACCGTGCATTGACCGTCAAAGCTGCTGTGGCCGCTCATGCAAGCGCCAATGATTTGGTTCAACCGGGTCACATCTTTCCCTTGCAAGCCGTAGATGGCGGCGTGCTCATGCGTGCCGGTCATACAGAAGCAGGCTGCGACTTGGGCACAATGGCTGGATGCAGCGCTTCTTCTGTGATTTGCGAAATCATGAAAGACGATGGCACCATGGCGCGCTTGCCCGATCTGCAAGTTTTTGCCGCCGAGCACGACCTCAAAATTGGCACCATTGCCGACCTGATTGAATACCGCAACCGCACCGAGTCATTGGTAGAAAAAGTCGGTACGCGTGTGCTGCAAACTGCACACGGCGAATTCACTGCGCACGCGTTCAAAGACAAGCCAAGCCAATCACTGCACTTGGCTCTGGTTAAAGGCAAATGGCATGCTGATGCCGAAGTGCCAGTTCGCGTGCATGAGCCTTTGTCCGTATTTGATGTACTAGAAGTTGGACGCAGCATGCATTCATGGAGCTTGGAAAACTGCTTGAACTACATTAACAAGCAAGGTCACGGTGTAGCGGTACTGCTCAATTGCGGCGAAAGTGCAGAGCAATTGCTCGCGCAGTTTGAAGGCCGCGCACGCTCAGCTCAAGCACCCAACAAAAGCAAAATGGATTTGCGCACCTACGGTGTGGGCGTTCAAATTGTGCGCGAGTGCGGTGTTCAAAAAATGAAACTGATGGGTCAACCCCGTCGCATGCCAAGCATGGCTGGGTATGGCGTTGAAGTTACTGGTTATATCCCTAAGGAATAAATATGCAAGGCGCAGACAAAGGTATTGAACAAGAGTTAGACGGTTTGGGTCTGCATATCGGCATCGTGCAAGCACGCTTCAACGAGGACATCACCAATGCCTTAGCAGTCGCATGCATTCGTGAGTTGGGAGAGCTTGGTGTTCATGACATCGACCATGTGCTGGTGCCCGGCGCATTGGAAGTGCCCATTGCACTCCAAGCCATGGCTGAGCGCGGTGAGTACGATGCGCTGGTGGCCTTGGGTTGCATCATTCGCGGCGAAACTTATCACTTCGAGTTGGTGGCCAACGAATCGGGTGCAGGCGTCAGCCGCATTTCGCTTGATTACAACGTGCCCATTGCCAATGCCATTCTGACCACCGAGAATTTAGAGCAAGCCATTGCCCGTCAAACTGAAAAAGGCCGTGATGCTGCTCGGGTGGCTGTTGAAATGGCCATGCTCATGGAAGACTTGTCTGTAGGCGTTGACGAATTGGACGATGAGGAATTGGCATGAGCGAGTTGTCTGAAAAAAGCAGCAAGCCGACGACTCGCAAACCAGGTAAATCTGCCAGTAAGTCTGCACGCAGTCGCGCGCGTGAGTTTGCCCTTCAAGCTTTGTACCAAGTCTTGGTTGGTAAAAATGAAGCGACAGACATCGACTTGTTTACACGCGATTTGTCTGGCTTTCACAAAGCCGACTCAGCCCATTACGATGCGCTTTTGTATGGGTGTTCAGAGCAGGCTGCCGACTTAGACAAACTCATTTTGCCTCTGCTCGATCGCAGCATGGCTGAAATTTCTCCCATCGAACGAGCCGTTATGTGGATTGGTGTTTTCGAAATGAAACATTGTCTCGATGTTCCTTGGCGAGTCAGCTTGAATGAGTGCATTGAATTGGCCAAAGAATTTGGTGGCACCGATGGTCACAAATATGTGAACGCTGTTTTGGAAGGCTTGGCGCCGCAGCTGCGATCGCATGAAGTTCAAGCCGACCGCGAGGCAGGCCGCGCACGCGTATGAAAACCGCCTACCAATTTCCAATCAGAATTTACTGGGAAGACACCGATGCCGGTGGCATCGTTTTCTACGCCAATTATTTAAAATTTTTTGAGCGCGCTCGCACAGAGTGGCTGCGATCCTTGGGCATTGAACAGCATTCTTTGAAAGATGAATGCGGCGGCATGTTTGTCGTGAGTGAAACGCAAGTTAAGTATTTCTCACCTGCTCGCTTAGACGATTTGCTTGAAGTGACTGCTCAAACTTTAGAAGCTGGCCGAGCCAGCTTGGTGTTGACGCAAAAAGCTTGGCTTGCGGCACAGAGTGAACGAAAATTATTGGCTGAAGGCACGATCAGAATTGGCTGGGTCGACAGCCAAACCCTCAAACCCGGCCGTATACCGGCCAAAATTTTGGAAGCACTTCAATGAACCAAGACATGTCCATCATTCAACTTGTGTTGCATGCCAGCTTTGTGGTGCAACTGGTCATGGTCATTCTGATGGCCATTTCAATTGCAAGTTGGGCCGCCATCGTGGGCAAGCTCACCGCCATCAAACGCATTCAAACTTTGAATGAAGAGTTTGAGCAACAGTTTTGGTCGGGCATTAGCTTGAACGATTTGTTTTCTGCCGCAGTTCAAAACTCCAAATTGTCAGGCCCTATGGAGCGCATTTTTGCAAGCGGCATGCGCGAGTATCAAAAATTGCGCGAACGTCGAATTTCTGATACGGGCACTCTACTAGATGGTGCTCGTCGCGCCATGCGTGCCAGTTTCCAGCGCGAGATGGATGTGGCCGAGGCGCAGTTGTCTTTCTTGGCCTCAGTGGGCTCCGTTTCACCCTATGTCGGTTTGTTTGGTACCGTGTGGGGCATCATGCATGCGTTCACAGGCTTGGCCAGCATGCAGCAAGTAAGCTTGGCTGCAGTTGCGCCGGGTATTGCAGAGGCTTTGGTGGCCACTGCGATTGGCCTTTTTGCAGCCATTCCAGCCGTGGTAGCTTACAACCGTTTTGCGCGCGACATTGACCGCGTGGCCATCAAATTGGAAACATTCATCGAAGAGTTTTCCAACATCTTGCAAAGAAGCTTGGGTGGCTCGGCAGGCTCAGGGGGGGTCAACCCTTCCAGCACTGGTTTTTCAGCTTCAGGTCACTGATTTTCAGGGAGCACACACATGCCTGCTGTTTCCTCTCGCGGCCGTGGTCGTCGCACCATCAATGAAATCAACATGGTGCCCTTCATCGATGTGATGTTGGTATTGCTCATCATTTTCATGGTCACTGCGCCCATGATCTCGCCCAGCGTGGTTGATTTGCCCAGTGTCGGCAAAGCCGCCAAACAGCCCGATCAAGTGATTCAAATTGTGGTTCAGAAAGACGGAAGTCTTGAAATGGTGAACGATACCAAAACCTCAAAAATAAACTTTGACAGCTTGGCCAACTCAGTGCAATTGGCTCAAACCGGTCAGACAAGTTCTGCGGTTGTCATCAGTGCCGATCGTAATGTCAAATATGAAATGGTGGTCAAGGTCATGGACACCTTGCAGCGCGCAGGCATTCAGCGGGTAGGTCTTTCAGTGCAGCTTGCACCTTGATGAGATGCCCATGCGTCCTTCTTTGAATCAGATCACTTCAAAAGACCTCAAGGCCTCAGACGCCATTTATTTCGACACATGAACGCCAGCAACCACATGGAATTTGCACCACCACCGACAGGTGGATGGGGTCGTTCTATGTCGTTCGCGTTGTTCATGCATTTGCTTTTATTGGCTGCGCTCACCTGGGGCGTCCAGTGGAAGACTCAACCCAACACTTTGTCAGCGTCGGCAGAGTTGTGGTCTGCCGTGCCTGTTGAGGCGGCACCTGCGGCCAATGAGCCCGAGCCTACACCGCTCCAACCTGTGCCACCACCAGAACCTGTGAATGCGGTAGAGCCCAAACCAGAGCCCAAGCCTACACCGCCAGCGCCGCCCAAAGTCGATGCTGCGGCAGAGCGAGAAGCTGCTGACATTGCTTTGAAAAAGGAAAAAGAAAAGAAACTTCAAGAGAAAAAAGAAGCCGAATTAGAAAAGAAAAAGAAACTTGAGAAAGACAAGCTCGAAAAAGAAAAACTAGACAAGGAAAAACTCAAAGAGAAAGAGAAGGAAAAGACCAAGGAACTCGAGAAGAAGAAAAAAGAAGAGGCCTTGAAGAAAGAAGTCGCTGGAGCCAAAGCGAAAGAAGATGCTAAGAAAGCAGCCGCAGAAGAAAAGCGGACCGAAGCGCTTCGCAATGAAAACTTAAAACGCATGCAAGGCATGGCGGGTGCTTCGGGCGATGAAAACTCCAAAGGCACTGCATTGAAAGCCTCAGGTCCATCTGCCAGCTACGCAGGTCGAATTCGCGCGCGCATCAAACCCAACATCACTTTCACGGAAGATGTAGCAGGCAATCCTAAGGCAGAAGTGGAAGTGCGCACATCACCAGATGGCACCATCATCAGCCGCAAGCTCATGTCAAGCAGCGGCAACAAGGCCTGGGACGAGGCCGTGCTCAAAGCCATCGACAAAACCGCCACCCTCCCCCGAGACGAAGATGGCCGAGTCCCACCCGTTCTAGAAATCAGCTTCCGCCACAAAGATTAATTTAATTGGGGTCAGAGCAACATTAATTAATGTTGCTCTGGGCCCAATTAAACTTCGTAGACGATTTCTGCCTTGCCTTGATCTGCTTGCGCTATCCAGCTTGAGAGCGCTGCGTCACTTGGAAAAAACTTGGCTTGTTCTCCAAGCAGAAGTTCAGCAGCCGCAGCCACATTTTTGCCCCGACGCTCCAACTTCAAGCGCACTGGCAATCCTCTTAGCAACTCGCCCTGCTCTGTCATTTCGCGCTGTGGTGGAAAGTCTTTCACCAAGCGTGCGACTTCAGGTGCGCGGCCATTGACGAACACGCGCAAGAATTTGCCAAAGCGGCAACGGGCTGAAGGCAAATCCCATACTTGTTGAATCGACAGGCGATAGCCGCCAGCGAAACGATCGGCTTGCATCTTGGCCATCACAATGACCAATTCATCGTCCTTAAGCAAATGGCGGCTGGCATTGATGATGGCCTCGTCGGCCGTAGCTTCCATGACGGCACTCTTGTCGTCTAATTTAAAAATAGCCAACTTACCGCGTTGACTATTGATGACACGCAAGTCGCTCACAATGCCAGCCAACAATTGTGGCTCGCGGCTGTCAATCAGGTCGTCAATTTTGCGCTTGGCAAACAATCGAACTTCACGCTCCACCGCATCAAACAAATGGCCCGACAAGTAAAAACCTACGGCCGTTTTTTCATTGGTGAGCTGCTCTTTGACGCCCCAAGGAAGCATGTCCACCAACTCTGGTTCTTGGGTACTAGAACCGTGCGCATCATCGCCCATCATGTCAAACAAGCCGCCCTGATTGGCATTGGCGGCAGTGGCCGTTGAGAAATCAAATGCACGATCAACGGAAGCTGCCAATGAAGCACGGTTGCGCTGCAAAGAATCAAATGCGCCAGCCTTGACCAAGGCCTCGACTGAACGTTTATTCAAGCGGCTACGGTCAACGCGTACGCAGAAGTCAAACAAACTGGTGAAAGGTCCACCCTCCTCGCGTGCTTTAACGATGGCATCAATGGCTTGTTGGCCTGTGCCCTTGATGGCACCCAAACCATAGCGAATGACTTTGTCGGACACTGGCTCAAAGCGGTGCGTGCCGCGATTGACATCGGGTGGATCAAAGCTGATGCCAAACTTCAAGGCATCTTCAAACAAGACCTTGAGCTTGTCTGTATCGTCCATTTCAATGGTCATGTTGGCGCAGAAAAACTCCGCCGTGAAATGAACCTTGAGCCACCCCGTGTGATACGCCAACAATGAATAAGCAGCTGCGTGTGATTTGTTAAAACCGTAGCCTGCAAACTTTTCCATCAAGTCAAAAACTTCGTCGGCCTTTTCTTCGCTCAAGCCATTGACGCCAGCACCTTTGCGAAAAATCTCGCGATGCTCGGCCATCTCTTCGGCTTTTTTCTTACCCATGG
>SXXD01000094.1 GCA_005789685.1 Burkholderiales bacterium | reverse complement strand
CGGGGTTGGTTTCTGTGTTCATTCGCGGGCCTTGACTTTCAAAATTTCAAGCATGGCGGCTGCCGCGGCTTGCTCACCAGCACGTCGCGAGGGGCCGCTACCGTGCTGTGAGAGACTGAGTTCGGGAATGTCGCAAGCGACATCAAAAATTTGCCGGTGTGCTGCGCCCGATGTGGCGACGACAGAATACTGAGGGAGTAGCAATTTTCGGCCTTGCAGCCATTCTTGCAATTCTGTTTTGGGGTCTTTGGCAGCGGCCTGCATCTGCGGATTGATTTCAACATTTTGAAACAATCTGTGCACCAATTGTTCTGCGACTTCATAACCTGCATCCAGGAAAACAGCACCTAGCAAGGCTTCCAAGGTATCGGCCAAAATAGAGGGTCGGCGCTGTCCACCCGATTTCAACTCACCCTCCCCCAACTTAAGGCAAACTGGAATTTGAAGCGTAAGGGCCAATTGATGCAGCGTTTCTTGCTTGACCAAATTGGCTCTGACGCGAGACAAATCGCCCTCGGGTAAATCACTCAATTGGGCGTAAAGTAAATGGGCAACGGCCAGGTTTAAAACTGAATCGCCCAAAAACTCGAGGCGTTCGTTGTGATCGGCGGAGTAACTGCGGTGCGTGACAGCACGCTCCAGCAAACTCGCATCTTTGAAAGTGTGCTGAAGGCGAACTTGCAATTGACTGAGATCGTCGTTCAAACGGATAGCCTGACAGTGAAATTAATGAGTGGCAGTTTCAATGAATGTTGACAAGTTCAGGACAGGAAGCTCAATTGAATGCGCCAATGCGTCCCAGATTTCCAAAATTCATCCAAACAAAAAACGCCCGACCGACGATGTTGGCGTCGGGCACAAAACCCCAATAGCGTGAATCAAGAGAATTGTCTCTATTGTCGCCCATCATGAAGTAATGCCCTTCAGGCACCTTGCAAACGACACCCTCTACGGTGTAGTTGCACTGATCTCTGTAAGGAAAATCGTCTGCACCTGGAATGAAGGCAGGACGCTCGTCATCCACAATCAAATTGTATGGCTGAGTACCCAGTTTTTCCTGCGATTGTTTGAAGTAGCGCATGACGGATTCATCAAAAAAATCTGGCAATAACTCGGTTGGCACAGGTACACCATTGATCGTGAGTTTTTTGTTCAGATAGGCAACTTGGTCACCCGGTATAGCCACCACCCGCTTGATGTAATCCACACTGGGGCGCGGGGGGTAACGGAAAACCATCACATCACCGCGCGCAACGGGCGTACCTTGAGTAAGTTTGAGGTTGACCACTGGCAAACGAACGCCGTAGTGAAATTTATTCACCAAAATCAAGTCGCCGATCCACAGGGTTGGAATCATGGAACCTGATGGAATTTTGAAGGGCTCAAATAAAAATGAGCGAAGCACAAAAACGACCAAAATGACTGGGAATAATCCCGCAGTCCAGTCCAACCACCAAGGCTGCATCAAAAGTCGATCGCGCGCCTCGCCCGTTTCGGTGTCTTGTCGATCGATACCCATTTTGGACAATTCTTGTTGCCGCTTGGCTTTTTCTTGGTCAAGTTGTTCGACTGCTTTAAGTCGCTGCGGCCAAAAATAAAACTTTTCAGCCAGCCAATAAACGCCTGAAATGATGACCGCCATGAGCATCAGCAAAGCAAAGTTGCCTTCAATCATGCCGCTGTACCAAGCACCTGCATAAGCTAGCAAGGCAGCCAGCAAAAACCCGGTTATGACTTCCATCAATCTTCTACCTGCAAAATAGCCAAGAATGCCTCTTGCGGCACCTCGACTGAGCCAATTTGTTTCATTCGTTTTTTACCCGCTTTTTGTTTCTCGAGCAATTTGCGTTTACGCGAGATATCACCACCATAGCACTTGGCGAGCACATTTTTACGCAAGGCTTTAACCGTTTCACGGGCAATGATGTTGGCACCAATGGCCGCCTGAATGGCCACATCGAACATTTGACGGCTGATAATTTCACGCATTTTGGCCACCACTGCACGGCCGCGATAGGCCGACTGCGTGCGGTGGACGATGATGGAAAGTGCATCCACCTTCTCGCCGTTGAGCAAAATATCGACCTTCACCACATCGGAGGCGCGGTATTCTTTGAATTCGTAATCCATCGAAGCATAGCCTCGTGAGACCGATTTCAATTTGTCAAAAAAGTCCAAAACAATTTCGCCCAAGGGCATCTCATAAGTGAGCATGACCTGTCGACCGTGATAGGACATGTTGAGCTGGACGCCCCGCTTGACGTTGGCCAGTGTCATGACAGGGCCCACATAATCTTGGGGCATGTACAAATGCACCGTAACAATAGGTTCCCGAATCTCTAGCATCTTGCCTTGGTCGGGCATTTTGGCGGGGTTCTCGACCATCACCACCTCACCATCGCCTTTGACAACCTGATACACCACACTGGGTGCCGTCGTGATCAGATCTTGGTCAAATTCACGCTCCAAGCGTTCCTGCACAATTTCCATGTGCAACAAACCCAGGAAGCCACAGCGAAAGCCAAATCCGAGGGCTTGAGAAACCTCAGCTTCATAATGCAAAGATGAATCGTTGAGCTTCAGTTTTTCAAGTGCGTCACGCAGGGAGTCGTATTGGTTGGCTTCAGTGGGGTACAAACCAGCGAACACTTGCGGCTGAATTTCCTTGAAGCCAGGCAATGCTTTTTCGGCAGGGCCTAAATTATTGGGTAGCTTCTTTTCCAAGGTGATGGTATCGCCCACTTTGGCGGCTTGCAGCTCTTTGATGCCTGCAATGATATAGCCCACCTCACCGGCCTCAAGACTGTTGCGCGATTCATTTGCTGGGGTAAATACGCCCATGGTGTCTGCGTTGTACACAGTCTCTGTGGCCATCATTTTGAAACGTTCGCCTTTGCCCAATCGGCCATCAACCACGCGGACCAACATGACAACGCCAACATACGTATCGAACCAACTGTCAACGATCATGGCGCGAAGGGGTGCGTTGGGGTTTCCTTTAGGTGCCGGAATTTTGGCGACGATGGCTTCCAAAATTTCATCAATGCCCATGCCCGTTTTGGCCGAACAAGGAATGGCTTCGCTGGCATCGATGCCAATGACGTCTTCGACTTCGGCTTTGGCGTTTTCGGGATCGGCTTGGGGCAAGTCCATCTTATTGAGAACGGGCACCACCTCGACACCTAAATCAAGCGCGGTATAGCAATTGGCCACCGTTTGTGCTTCAACACCTTGACTGGCATCGACCACCAACAAAGCACCTTCGCAAGCAGACAATGAGCGTGAAACCTCATAAGAGAAGTCAACGTGACCTGGGGTATCGATCAAATTGAGATTGTAGATTTGCCCATCTTTGGCTGTGTATTGCAGAGAAGCTGTTTGCGCCTTGATGGTAATGCCGCGCTCTTTTTCAATGTCCATGGAGTCTAGAACTTGCGATTGCATTTCGCGCTCTTGCAAACCACCGCAACGTTGAATCAACCGATCGGCGAGTGTCGATTTGCCATGATCGATGTGCGCAATGATGGAGAAATTTCTGATGTGATTCATCAAGGACCAGCTACAAGTGTTTGAGATTCAAAGGAAGACAAGAAAAAAGGGCGCGTCGAATGAGGACGCGCCCTGAACCAACAATCAATGGCAACTGCGATAGTTGGGACTTCATTGTAGGCAAAAAGCCAGACACGTACAGCCCCAAAACAGCACTTTGCAGGTCGTTGCAAGCTTGCAACAGAAAACTTATCAACAGCTTATTCACAAACAAGGGTCGCTTAAAATGAATAACTTGTGGGTGTTCTGTGGATCACCGGTGGACTGATGTGGGAGATCCCACATCGTGAAGCCACCCCTGCTTTTTTGTCATGAATATTGGTTCAAGAGCCCAGATTTTAACCATTTTCGAAAATCAAGTTGCCGAAAAGTTAGTGACTACAAACATAAAAATATTTTTGAAGCTTGGCAAACCCTGTGTTTCCAAAGGGACTCTTGACAAGGGCAAGATCAAGGAATTGGGCGAATTAGCGCAAATCGAGTTAATTCTCCGCGCCTAAAGAGGACGTTCACTGGTTTGGACTTGTCCAATTTGCTCAAGGCCACAGCAAAGTCTTTGACTTGGCTGACCTCGATGTTGGCCACCGCCAAAATCACATCGCCTTCTCTCAATCCTGCTCTGATGGCAGGCTCGATCAAGCTTTCGACTCTAACGCCACCTTTGATCTTCAATTCTGCTTTTTGAGCATCGGTTAAATCGGCAACCACCAATCCTAGGCCCTGCACAGAATTAGCCGCCTTCGGTTTTTCTTCAACGACAACAGGTTTTTGAGCCACTTTTTCAGGCTCCAACTCCGCAATCACAATGCTCAACTCTTTGGTTGCGCCGCGCCTGAAAATGGTCAAGTTACTTTTTGTCCCAGGCTTTGTATTGCCGACCAATCGAGGCAGATCGGAAGACTTCTCAATGGGCTTGCCATCGATCTTGATGATCACATCGCCAGGCTCCAACCCAGCCTTGTCGGCGGGTGCACCTGGCTCAATTCGGTTGATGAGTGCGCCCTGCGCTTTGCCTAAACCAATCGATTCAGCAAGCTCTTTGGTCACTTGCTCAATTTGAACGCCAATGCGTCCACGTGTCACACGGCCATTGGCGCGCAATTGCTCACTGACGCGCATGGCCTCGTCCATGGGAATGGCAAAAGAAATGCCCATGAACCCGCCAGAGCGAGAGTAAATTTGACTGTTGATGCCAACCACTTCACCTCGCATGTTAATGAGAGGCCCACCTGAATTGCCAGGGTTAATGGCAACATCTGTTTGGATAAAAGGCACGTAGTCACCGGTGTCACGCTGCTTGGCGCTCACAATGCCGGCCGTGACGGAGTTTTCAAGGCCGAATGGTGAGCCAATGGCCATCACCCACTCCCCGACTTTTAAGCGCGACACATCACCCACCTTCACGGCAGGAAGTCCCGTGGCTTGGATTTTGACAACCGCCACATCCGTGCGTTTGTCGGCGCCAATTATTTTGGCTTTGAATTCGCGTTTGTCTGGCAAGGTCACCAGAATCTCATCGGCACCGTCAACCACATGGGCATTGGTCATGATGAAGCCGTCAGCTGTCAAAATAAATCCTGAGCCGACTCCCCTAGGTTGCGACTCTTCGGGTGCTGGCGTACGGCCTTGGCGAGGCGCCTGTCTGGGGGTATTGGGCGCATTTGGCGTGTTGGGCATTGGAATACCAAAGAATCGACGAAACAATTCTTGGGTTTCTTCGTCCATGCCACCGCCACTGCTGGCTGGACTGCGGGCCTTTTCAAGCGTGCGAATATTGACCACCGACGGGCCCACTTGTTCGACCAACTCCGTGAAGTCAGGCAATCCCCTGACGATGGCTTGCTGTGCAAGTGCATGGCTAGGGGCAAGCGAAAAGGTGAGAAGCCCCAAAGACAAAAACAGGGCAAGCAAAACACCCAGCGATTTAAAACCCATTCGTTTCATAAGCTACCCAAACTCCAATTTAATCTCTGCACAGAAAACTCATTCTGATGGCGAATATACAGCGCAACGAAATCCATGCCAACGCTCAGGGAATGACCGCTTTGCAACCCAAAACCACTGCGTGCTTGATGTTGAATTGAGCATTGAGACGAAGAGATATTGCTGAAAATCCAAATGTACGCGGATTGCGTAACCGCCATCCAAAGGAGGGTCAATGAGGGCCCGATTCAAATGGATGCTAGAAGCTAGGCTGGGCGCCACCGCAAGAACCTGAGTTGGCAGAGAAATCACAGAGTGAACTTGCCAGACATGTCCATCCCAGCACAGCCAACTTTTGGCCAACCGACTTTTCAAACTGTAGACAGAAAAAAACGTCAGCAACACCCATGCGCCAAACAAGAGCGCCGCTCGCCAGCCCTCAAAAATACCCGCTAACAAACTGGCGCTGAGCGCCAGAAAAGAGAGCATCGCAAGGCCAATGGGTACGAAAGTGGCCCAAAAAAAACGCCCCACCGGGTAATCGACCGATGGGGCGTTTTGATTCAAAGGAATTAGATCCGACGGAAAACCAAACTGCCGTTGGTGCCACCGAAACCGAAGTTATTTTTCAACGCGTATTCAATGTTGACGTCGCGTGCGGTGTTGGCACAATAATCTAAATCGCATTCTGGATCTTGGTTGTCCAAGTTGATGGTGGGCGGCACTTTTTGATGGTGCAAGGCCAAGACTGTGAAAATGCTCTCAATGCCACCCGCGCCACCCAACAAGTGTCCTGTCATGGACTTGGTGGAGCTGATCAAAGTTTTCTTGGCCTGATCGCCCAAGGCCGCTTTGATGGCATTGGTTTCATTCAAATCACCCAGAGGTGTTGAAGTGCCATGGGCGTTTAAGTAACCCACTTGATCGGCATTGATGCCGGCATTGCGCATGGCTGACACCATGGCTCGACGTGGTCCGTCCATGCTGGGCGCAGTCATGTGACCCGCATCTGCGCTCATGCCATAGCCACAAATTTCGGCATAGATTTTGGCGCCACGTGCTTTAGCGTGTTCGTATTCCTCAACCACCATCACACCAGCGCCTTCACCCAAAACAAAACCGTCACGGTCTTTGTCCCAAGGGCGAGATGCTGCTGCGGGGTTGTCGTTGCGTGTAGACAAGGCGCGCATGGCTGCAAAGCCGCCCAAGCCCAGTGGCGAAATGGTGGCTTCAGAGCCGCCCGCCACCACCACGTCGGCGTCGCCATATTCAATCATGCGGCTGGCTTCACCAATGCAATGAAGGCCTGTGGTGCAAGCGGTGACAACAGCCAAATTAGGGCCCTTGAAACCAAAACGCATAGACACATGGCCAGCAATCATGTTGATGATAGAAGCTGGCACAAAGAATGGAGAAATGCGGCGAGGGCCGCGCGCTGTGTACTCGACATGCGTTTGCTCAATCATGGGCAAACCGCCAATGCCAGAACCAATCACGCAAGCGATGCGTGTGGCCAACTCAGCGTCTAACGCTTCGCCCGTGGGCAAGCCAGCATCTGCTACAGCTTGCGCGGCTGCAGCAATGCCGTAATGGATAAAGGAATCCATCGTGCGCGCCTCTTTGGCGCTGATGTACTGCTCCAAATTGAAACCCTTCACCTCGCCTGCAATTCTGCAGGCGAAAGCGGAGGTGTCAAATTTGGAGATCAGACCAATGCCCGACTGGCCTGCTAAGAGATTGGCCCACGCCTCTGCGACCGTGTTTCCAACGGGGCTGATACATCCCAGGCCCGTAACAACAACGCGGCGACGGGTCATCTCAGATCAAGCCTTTTTGCTTTGGGCGTAGTCAATCGCCGCTTTGACAGTGGTGATCTTCTCAGCGTCTTCATCTGGAATTTCAATGCCAAATTCATCTTCTAAAGCCATCACCAGTTCTACGGTGTCCAGCGAGTCTGCGCCCAGGTCAGCAACGAATGCTTTCTCGGGTGTGACTTGTGACTCTTCAACGCCAAGTTGCTCAGCAATGATTTTTTTGACACGTGCTTCGATATCGCTCATGGATTCCCTCTGAGGGTTGTAAAAAAGGAGATTTTATCAGG
>SXXD01000093.1 GCA_005789685.1 Burkholderiales bacterium | reverse complement strand
GTTGTTGGTGCCGTAGGTGATGTCTGAGTTGTAGGCAGCCTGTTTTTCTTCGCGGGAAAGTTGGGACAAATTAACACCCACACTCATGCCTAGGAAGTTATACAGCTTGCCCATCCACTGTGCATCGCGGCTGGCGAGGTCGTCGTTCACGGTGACCACGTGCACGCCTTTGTTGGCCAATGCATTCAAATACACAGCCAGTGTGGCCGTTAAAGTTTTACCCTCACCGGTACCCATTTCGGAAATTTTTCCGTTATGAAGCGAAATGCCACCCAGCATTTGCACATCGAAGTGACGCATCTTCATGGCACGCTTTGAGCCCTCACGAACAACGGCAAAAGCTTCTGGCAAAATGTTGTCCAAAGACTCACCTTGCGCAACGCGAGCTCGAAACTCATCTGTTTTTGCGCGCAATTGTTCGTCGCTTAAGGCTTCGTATTGGGCTTCTAGCGCATTGATAAGCACCACAGTTTTGCGGTATTGCTTGATCATGCGGTCGTTGCGACTGCCGAAAATTTGGGTCAGAAAATTGATCGCCATGTTGATCCGAGTCTGACTTTGCAAAAAACGCAAAGAGCAGCCCGCAAATCCTGTCTTAAAGTGGATTCAAAAGTACATGCGCACAAGGCGCAAGTGAACGCGGTATTTTAACTGCTGAGCGCAGGCAGGCAGGCGAATTTTCTTGCAGATGGTCAGGGCTCTCGCATAATGCAGGGATGGCAAAAATCAACCAAGCAGTCACCCTCATGGAAGCGGCGCAAGAATCGCCCAGTTTGGCGCGCTTGACGGAGCTCACCCGGGAATCCAGCCTGCGTCTCAATTCTTTACAAAGCCTCATTCCTGGCCCTTTGAGAAGTGCCATCCAAGCCGGGCCTATCGATGGCACAGAGTGGTGCATTTTGGTCAATTCCAATGCGGCGGCGGCCAAACTGCGTCAAATGCTGCCTGCACTTCAAACACATCTGAATAGCCACGGTCACAGCGTTGAGAAAATCCGCCTCAAAATACTTCAAAATCCGCGCTGAAGATGTGACAGGCGAAAAAAAACCAACCAAAAGGCTGGATTTTCAAAGTGGTGCCGCTTGTCGGATTCGAACTGACGACCTACCGCTTACAAGGCGGTTGCTCTACCAACTGAGCTAAAGCGGCACGGGCTGAATTGTAATTCAATAATCGCAGTTTTTCAGAGCCACGCTCAGTTTTTGGAAGCGCTTATTTAATTCTGGTGAGGGTTGGGCGCGTTGGAGAAGGTGGCACAGGCTTGTTGGCTTCTTCTGTCGATTCAGATGCATCAGGCACTTTGTGTAACTTGTCCATGCCCACCACCGTGGTTCCCATCGGAGAGTCAGAGACAGGGAATGACATGCCCTGTCCATTTTCACGCGCATAGATGGCCATCACGCGGTGGATGGGTACCATGATGTCACAGGGCTTTCCGCCAAAGCGAGCTTTGAATTCGATGAACTCATTGCCCAATTGGAGTGAGCTGGTGGCATCGAAACTGATGTTCAAAACAATTTCACCACCCTGCACAAAATCACGGGGCACTTGGACCGAGCCATCGACCTTCACAGCCACGTAGGGTGTGAAAGAGTGATCGGTACACCACTCGTACATCGCCCGAATGAGATAAGGGCGTGTAGAGGGAGATTCCAGTGCGTTCATCACCATGGTGTTTTACTCTGCGTTCGAAATTGCTGATGCAATTATTTGCGCATGACCTTTTCTGAGGGCGTGAGCGCCTCGATGTAGGCTGGGCGAGAGAAGATGCGCTCGGCATACTTGAGCAAGGGTGCTGCGTTTTTGCTCAGGTCAATGCCATAGAAGTCGAGGCGCCAGAGCAAAGGTGCAATGGCCACATCGAGCATAGAGAAGTTGTCACCCAACATGAACTTGTTCTTCAAGAACACAGGGGCCAATTGGGTTAAGCGATCGCGAATGTGCGAGCGGGCTTTTTCCAAAGTTTTGTCGTTGCCCTTGAGCGTGCGGTTTTCCAAGGTGGCCACATGGGTGAACAACTCTTTTTCAAAGTTGAGCAAAAACAGGCGAACGCGCGCACGGTCAACAGGGTCGCCGGGCATGAGTTGGGGATGCGGAAAACGCTCATCAATGTATTCGTTGATGATGTTGGATTCGTACAAAATCAAATCACGTTCTACCAAAATGGGCACTTGGCCGTAGGGGTTCATGACGTTGATGTCTTCTGGCTTGTTGTACAGATCGACATCGCGAATTTCAAAGTCCATGCCTTTTTCAAACAGCACAAAGCGGCAACGGTGAGAGAAGGGGCAGGTTGTACCTGAATAAAGCACCATCATGGTGAAGGCTCCTAAAAATCAAAAAGAGTGGGGAGCCGCCGGGTTGGCGGGCCTGCCCACTCCATCAATTCGGGCTGAAGCCCGAATCACGAGTAATTACTTGATGTCTTTCCAGTAAGCGACGTTCAAGCGCCAAGCAATGAAAGTGAAGATGGACAAGAAAATCAAGACCCACACGCCAATGCGCACACGGGTATTTTGAACTGGCTCAGCCATCCATTGCAAGTAGTTCACCAAATCACCTATGGATTGGTCGTACTGCAAAGGTGTCAGAGTGCCTGACTTGACTGTTTTCCAACCTGTGAAAATTTGCGTAGCTTGTCCGTTTTCTTGGCGCTCTTCGTACACTGGCATGCGCTCGCCTTGCAATTCCCAAAACGGGTTAGGCATGCCCACATTGGGGAAAGCCAAATTGTTCCAGCCGGTTGGCTTATTTTCATCACGGTAGTAAGTGCGCAGGTAGGTGTAGATGTAGTCTGCACCGGTACCACCATGACCAGAACGTGAACGGGCCACCAAGGTAAGATCGGGCGGCACAGCGCCAAACCAATCTTTGGCTTGCTTGGGATCAATGTTTGACTTCATGGTGTCGCCTACTTTGTCAGTGGCGAACAAGAGGTTGTCTTTGATCTGTTGGTTGGTGAGGCCAATGTCTTGCAAGCGGTTGTATCGCATGAAGGCAGCAGAGTGACAGTTCAGGCAATAGTTCACGAACAGTTTGGCGCCGTTTTGCAAAGAAGCTAAATCGTTGGTTTTACCTGGCGCTTTGTCCCACGCAATAGCGTTACCACCAGCTGCCTGTACACCCGAAATGGCAGCAAAAGCAAGACACAAAGACAATACAAATTTTTGAATTATTTTCATTTTCAAATGATCCTGTGCTTAGTGCGCAACAAATATCACGCGGTCAGGCACGGGCTTCGGTTCGCCCAACTTACTCCACCAAGGCATAAGCAAGAAGAAGCCAAAATAAAACATGGTGCCAACTTGTGAAACACGCTCACCGATGGGTGAAGGTGGTTGAACGCCTAAGTAACCCAAGATCAAGAAGTCAATGACGAACACAGCGTAAACATACTTGTGCCAATCGGGACGGTAACGAATTGATTTGACAGGACTGTGATCAAGCCACGGCAAGAAGAACATGATGATCACCGCACCACCCATGACCACCACGCCCCAGAACTTGGCATCAATACCGTACATGAGGGCAGAAATGACCACGGCACCGCCAACAACACCTGCTTTGAGAATACTTGGCATGGGGTTGTTTTTAACCGCCAAAAATGCACCCAACAAGACGCAGACGATGAGGACATACATCATCTCGCCGGTGATGGCGCGCAGCATGGAGTAGTAAGGTGTGAAGTACCAAACGGGAGCAATGTGCAAAGGCGTCTTGAGGGGGTCGGCTGGGATGAAGTTGTTGTACTCCAAGAAGTAGCCGCCAAACTCAGGCGCGAAAAACACAATGGCTGTGAACACCATTAAAAAGATGCTGACAGAGAAGATGTCGTGCACCGTGTAGTAAGGATGGAAAGGAATACCGTCCAATGGGTGACCCTGCGCATCTTTGGGTGCACCGGGCGCCTTGATTTCAACGCCATCGGGGTTGTTGGAGCCAACTTCGTGCAACGCAATGATGTGCGCCACCACCAAGCCCAACAGAACCAATGGCACTGCAATGACGTGGAAGCTGAAGAAGCGGTTTAAGGTAGCGTCGCCCACCACGAAGTCGCCGCGAATGAGCAAAGCCAAATCGGGACCAATGAAGGGAATGGCTGAGAACAAATTCACGATAACCTGGGCGCCCCAATAGGACATTTGTCCCCAAGGCAACAAGTAGCCCATGAAAGCTTCGGCCATGAGGCACAAGAAGATGGCGCAGCCAAAAATCCAGACCAGCTCACGCGGCTTGCGATAGCTGCCATACATGAGACCGCGGAACATGTGCAGGTACACCACAACGAAAAATGCAGAAGCGCCCGTGGAGTGCATGTAGCGAATGAGCCAACCCCATGGCACGTCGCGCATGATGTATTCAACAGAGGCAAAGGCGAGATTGGCATCTGGTTTGTAATGCATCACCAAGAAAATACCGGTGACGATTTGAATGACAAGCACCAGCAATGACAAGGCGCCAAAGACATACCAAATGTTCAAATTTTTGGATGCGTAGTACTCGCTCATGTGAGCTTTGAACAACGAAGTCGCTGGGAAGCGGTTGTCGACCCAGTTCATGAGTTTTTCGCCTGCAGGGGCGTTGGGAGAGATTTCCTTGAATTCAGCCATGATGGTACGCCTCAAGCCTTCTTGTCTTCGCCGATCAGCAACATGCTGTCGGACAGGTACATGTGCGGTGGTACTTCCAAGTTGTCGGGTGCGGGCTTGTTTTTGAACACGCGACCGGCAAAGTCAAAGGTAGAACCGTGGCAAGCGCACAAGAAACCACCTTGCCAATCGTCTGGCAAAGAAGGCTGCGCGCCTGTCTGGAATTTGTCGCCAGGCGAGCAACCCAAGTGGGTGCAAATGCCAACGGCCACCATGAACTCTGGTTTGATCGAGCGGTGAGTGTTTTTGGCGTATTCGGGTGTGGGATAGGCTTGGCGTTCAGAAGCTGGGTCGGCCAACTGACCATCCAACTTTTTGAGGGCTTCAACCTGCTCCGTGGTGCGGCGCATGATCCAGACAGGCTTGCCGCGCCATTCGACAGTGAGTTTCTCACCGGGCTTGACTTCAGAAATATCAACTTCCACGGCAGCACCAGCGGCTTTGGCGCGCTCGGAGGGCTGGAAAGTGCTGACAAAAGGGGTGGCGACGAAGCCTGCGCCTACGGCGCCAGCACAGGTTGATGCAATCAGCCACGTCCTTTTGCTGCTGTCGACTGGGGTATCACTCATGAGAATCCTCTAGCGAATCGGTATCAGGGTTTAGCCTTGGATTGTAGCCGACTGCGAGGGGCCATTTCTAGCCCCTGCTCCGACTCAGGGAATCAACTGGCGCGCCATTCGGATGGCGGCCACCATGCTGGAAGCATCGGCACAGCCCTGTCCGGCAATGTCAAAAGCCGTGCCGTGATCGGGACTGGTTCGCACAAAAGGCAAACCGAGGGTGACATTGACACCCAGCTCTAGGCCCATGTATTTGACGGGAATGAGACCTTGATCGTGGTACATGGCCAGAACCGCATCAAATTCAGCATCAGCACCCTGCTTTTGACGCGCACGCATGAAAACCGTGTCTGGCGCAAAGGGGCCCAGAGCCAGAATGCCTTCAGATTGAGCTTGAGCCATGGCAGGCTGAATGATTTCAATTTCTTCTTTGCCAAACAAGCCACCCTCACCAGCATGAGGGTTGAGGCCAGCCACGCCAATTTTGGGTACACGCCCCAGCAACATGCTGAGAGACTGATGGGCAATGCGAAGACTCTCAAGCACGTTGTCATAAGTGACAGCATCTAGGGCTTGGCGCAAGGAAACGTGAATGCTCACTAACACGACACGCAACTCATCGTTGGCCAACATCATCCTCACTGGCAGGTCCGCCAAGCGCACACCAGAAAATTGGGCAGCCTCAAACTGCAGCAACTCGGTATGCCCAGGAAAC
Source organism: Burkholderiales bacterium (assembly GCA_005789685.1). Classification (GTDB taxonomy): domain Bacteria; phylum Pseudomonadota; class Gammaproteobacteria; order Burkholderiales; family Burkholderiaceae_C; genus Limnohabitans_A. Next base: position 9,219 of record SXXD01000093.1, on the reverse strand, counting down.
TGATTGAAGGGAGGGCCTGCTGCAGACAATGCTTCTTTGTGCAGTGGCGCAGTGACCATGGCGGCAATTTCTTTGCGAAGCGCGGCCTGCGCAGCCCACACCACACATTGCCCTGCAAACCGGCCTGCCTCAGCATGGACTTCTCCGTAGGGCAGTTGAGACGCCAATGCCGCAACTTGCAAAACTGGAATGACGCCCACCGGCAAATTCTGCGCTTGCGTTGGCTTTTGAATCAGTTGCAGCTTGAGTTGAAGCGCTTTGGGATCCACCAAGTTGACTGCTTTTTGCATCGCCTGTGCATCGCCTGCGACAAAACAAGCCTGTGTAACAGGCCGATCTTTGGGCGACAACGCATCGTTCAAAAATGCACGCGCAATGATTTCAGTGCCAATGCCGCAAGGATCTCCTGGCGTGATAGCGATGGGGGGCAATGTCAACATAAATGGTTTTGGTTGAGTACAGCTTGAAATGAACGCCTGAAAATCAGACGTGTCTGTTTCAATGTCAAAGAGGGTCTATTGTGATTCAACTCTGAAAGAATGCATAAGATTCAAGATCAGTCCACAATGCGAATCATGAAAAGAATTTGGCTTGTGTTTTCGCAATCGGTGACGGTCCTTTTGGCCGCTTGGTTTGTCGTCGCCTCCCTCCAGCCAGGTTGGCTCAAGGGCCAGGGAGGCGCCAAGACCCTTGCTTTAACTCAGGCTCGCATGGAGGGCAATCAAGACGCCATGCCGGGGGGCAGCTTCAGACAAGCGGCTCAAAAAGCGGCGCCAGCCGTCGTCAGTATCAATGTGCAGCAAAAGGCTCGAAGCAAAGCGCGCCGCGCAGATCCTTGGTTTCGCTTTTTTGAAGAACCTGAAGACGAGTCAGCTGGCGGCGGAATGGGCAGTGGTGTGATTGTGAGTGCAGAGGGCTACATCCTTACCAACCACCATGTCATTGAAGGCGCACAGGCCATTGAAGTCGCCCTGAACGATGGCCGCACCGCCATGGCCAAAGTGATAGGCACAGACTCCGAAACGGATTTGGCTTTGCTCAAAATTGACTTGCCCAAACTGCCCACCATCGTTCTGGGCCAAATGGAAACTTTGCAGGTGGGCGATGCTGTCTTGGCCATCGGCAACCCATTTGGTGTGGGTCAAACTGTCACCTCTGGCATTGTGAGTGCCCTAGGCCGCAAACAATTGGGCATCAACACATTTGAGAATTTCATTCAAACCGATGCAGCCATCAATCCCGGCAACTCTGGTGGCGCTTTGGTTGACGCCAATGGTTTGCTCATGGGCATCAATACAGCCATTTATTCACGCTCTGGCGGCAACATGGGCATTGGCTTTGCGGTACCCGTTTCCACGGCCACTCAGATCATGGCTGCCCTGATCAAAGACGGTAAAGTGACGCGTGGCTGGATAGGTGTTGAACCGCGCCCATTGACGGCTGAAATTGCCGAGAGCTTTGGCATCCCCAAAGACAAATCTACAGGTACATTGCCACAAGGAGTCTTGATCAATGGGGTTTTGCAAAACAGCCCCGCTGCCAAAGCCGGCATTCAACCGGGCGATTTGATTTTGAAAGTGGCTGGGCAAGTTGTGGCCGATGTACCCGAAATGCTCACTCGGGTTGCGGCCTTAAAGCCAGGCGAAGCAGCAAGCTTGTCGATTCAGCGCAATGGCAAATTGATTGACATACAGGTGACGCCGGGCACACGGCCAGTTCGCCCTTAATGCAACACCCCCTTGCTCAGTGCAATGAAGCGCCAGTTTTAAGTGGCGGTCTCTTCTTCTTTGGGAGCTTGCGTATGTTTGATGAGAATTTGGGCTGCCCAAATACCCAACTCGTAAAGCACACACATGGGAATGGCCAGCGCCAATTGAGAGACCACATCTGGGGGTGTGACGATGGCCGCAATGACAAACGCCAACACCACAAAGTAGCCCCGAAAGTCTTTGAGCTTTTCAATGCTGACCACTTTCAAACGCGCCAAAACCACAACCGCGATGGGCACTTCGAAGGCCAAGCCAAACGCCAAGAACATGCTCAGGACAAAACCCAGATAGGCTTCAATGTCTGGCGCTGCTGTGATGCTTTTGGGCGCAAAGCTTTGAATGAATTTAAACACCTGTCCAAAGACAAAGAAATAACAAAATGCCACGCCAATAAAAAACAACAAGGTGCTAGAAATGACCAATGGCATGACCAGACGTTTTTCATGGGTGTAGAGGCCAGGGGCAATGAAAGCCCAGACTTGGTAAAGAACCACGGGCAAGGCCAACAAGAATGCAGCCATGAACAAGATTTTGATGGGCACCATGAAAGGAGAGATGACCGAGGTGGCAATCAAGGTTGCACCTGCGGGCAAATTGGCTACCAAGGGGGCAGCAAGCAGGTCGTAAAGCTCTGCAGGCCCAGGGAATATGGCCAAAATGGCTGCTGCAATGCCGATACCCGCCATAGCGCGTACCAACCTGTCGCGCAATTCCATTAAATGCGTCACAAAGGGCTGTTCTGTGCCGGCCAATTCGTCTTCGGGCTTTGGGGTTGGTTCGGACACTGAAAGTTAACCTAATCTGGTGGGTCGATAGCGCGCCACTCTGGCAGCACCCGACAATGTTTTGGTTCGAACACCCGCACGCGATTTGTACCACTGAGGCACTGCGGCCTGCTTTAAACGAAACTTTTTACCAGGGTGCTTGTACACAGGCGGTGGCGGTTCCCACGGCGTGTGATTGGTTTCTGTGGTCAGCCCCTCTGTGGTTTCATTCCACTGTTTTTCAAAGTCGATGGCTGTTGTCTGAACAGAGCCTTCTACGTCTCGAGCAGCACTCTCCATCGATTCCTTCATTTTTTTCAGCTCATCCAAATCCATGGTGCGATTGACCTCAGCCTTGACATCGGAGATGTAACGCTGAGCCTTGCCCAACAGACTGCCCAAGGTGCGCGCCACGCGCGGCAATTTCTCAGGGCCGATGACGATCAGCGCCACCACCCCAATGAGGGCTATTTTGGAAATGCCGAGATCGATCAAATCAGGACTTTGTCTTGGCTTCCACGTCGATCGTGGTTTTTTCAGCCGTGGTCGAAGCGGCTACTTGAGCGGCCGGTTTTTCTTCGGTGGCCGCAGGGGCATTTGGATCTTTCATGCCGTCTTTGAATCCTTTGACGGCACCACCCAAATCAGAACCCATGTTTCTGAGCTTTTTAGTGCCAAAAACCATGACCACGATCAGCAAAACAACCAGCCAGTGCCAAATAGAAAATGAACCCATGAATGTCTCCTAACAATGATTGATGATTCTAAGCGTTTAACCCCGAAGCCAAGGACGCGGGCCGCCCATGACATGGAAATGCAAATGGTGAACTTCTTGCCCACCTTCGGCGCCCGTGTTGGTCACAATTCTGTAACCACCCTCTGGGTAAGGGCGGCACCCTTGCTCCAACGCAAGTTTGGGGGCCAAGGCCAATAAATGGCCCATTAAGGCCGAATGTTCTGAGGTTATTTGAGCCATTGAAGGAATATGCAGCTTGGGAACCATCAAGAAATGGATGGGCGCCCAAGGCGCAATGTCATGAAAAGCATACACATGCTCGTCTTCAAAGACTTTCTTGGAGGGGATTTTTCCCGCAATGATTTTGCAGAAAAGGCAGTTAGGGTCTTGCATCATTCACCTGATTTTTCACGTTGTTCTGCTTTGCGCAGGGCTTTTTCCTCTAGGCCACTCAGGCCCTCACGTCGGCTGAGTTCGGCCACCACATCGGCGGGTGACAAGCCATAGTGTGCCAAGGCAATCATGCTGTGAAACCACAAGTCAGCCACCTCGCCCACCAGTTTGTGAGCATCGCCGCCGTGGTCCATGTCTTTGGCAGCCATCACAGTTTCTGTGGCTTCTTCGCCAATTTTTTTCAGAAAAGCGTCTGGCCCTTTGTGCAGCAGGCGTGCCACATAACTTGTTTCAGGGTCGCCGCCGTTGGCCGGTTTGCGACTTTCAATCACGGCCGCTAAGCGGGCCAAAGCATCGGTAGAACTCATGATTTTGGCAACACGTGCTCACTTGTAAATGGTTTCGGGGTCTTTCAAAACAGGCTCGGTGGCGACCCATTCGCCATTTTGATACGTTTGAAAGAAACAACTGTGACGGCCGGTATGGCAGGCAATGCCGGGCTCATGTCCCAGTTGTGTGACCTTGAGGAGCACCACATCGTTGTCGCAATCTAAACGCATGTCGTGCACAGTTTGCACATGGCCAGACTCTTCGCCTTTGAACCACAGTTTGTTGCGCGATCGGCTGAAATACACCGCGCGCTTGAGCTCGGCGGTTTTTTGCAAGGCCTCACGGTTCATCCAAGCGAACATCAGCACGTCGCCCGTGCTGGCTTCTTGGGCGATGACGGGCACCAAGCCCTGCGCGTCCCATTTAATTTGATCAAGCCAATTCATTCGCTGAATCTACCACTTGTCGAAGGCTTGGACGGGCGTTTGTTTACAAACGGACAGGAATTCCCCGCTCGCGCATGCGCTGCTTGGCTTCCTGAACCGTGTATTCGCCGTAGTGAAAAATGCTGGCGGCCAGCACAGCATCGGCCCCACCCTGCTGCACGCCATCGGCCAGATGGTCCAAATTGCCCACACCGCCCGAAGCAATGACGGGCACTTGCACCGCATCGTTCACGGCTTTGGTCAGGGCCAAATCAAAGCCCGACTTGGTGCCATCGCGGTCCATGCTGGTGAGCAAAATTTCCCCAGCGCCAAACTCGGCCATCTTTGCCGCCCAATGAACTGCGTCTAAGCCTGTGTTTTGCCGACCGCCATGGCTGTAAACGTCCCAGCCTTCACCGCGCAACTGGATGGCCTCGCCCTGACGGCGTTTGGCATCGATGGCCACCACGATGCACTGGGCGCCATACTTTTGCGACGCATCGCGAATGACTTGGGGGTTGGCAATGGCCGCCGAATTGAAACTGGTTTTGTCGGCGCCAGCGTTGAGCAGGCGGCGCACATCTTCAACGCTTCTGACACCACCGCCCACTGTGAGGGGGATGAACACCTGTGAGGCCACCGCCTCAATGATGTGAAGAATCAGATCGCGGCCATCGCTGGTGGCCGTGATGTCCAAAAAAGTGAGTTCATAGGCGCCTTGTTCGTTGTACCTGGCCGCAATTTCGACAGGGTCACCAGCGTCGCGAAGTTCTACAAAATTAACGCCTTTGACCACACGGCCGCCTGTGACGTCAAGGCAAGGAATGATGCGTTTGGCTAGCATGGTACTTAAACAGTCAATTGTTGCCAAGCTTCCCATTGCTGAAAAGGCGGGACCTCGATGAAAGATGTGACGCGCGCTGCTTCAACGCACAACATGCGTTGGTAGCCCAGTACGGGCATGTCTGTGAGTTGGCTGCATTTTTCAGCACCGGGATTCCAAACCACGCTTTGACCCCATGAGTCGCTTTGTGCAATGTGCAATTGTTCATGGCCATCGTGCAAAACCCAAGTGGGCTGTTTTTCAGTGGCCACGTCGTAGACCCGATCAAATTCAGTTTTAAATGTGAGTTGGCCTAGGCATGCTTGGTGCGTGTCGCTCACAGCATCCCACTCTGATTGATGGGCTTGGCCATGCAAGCTGACTTGGTCAATGTGACTCACGTCAAAGTAAGTGTGCAAGGCGCCTGTGAAGCTAAGCGTTTGATGCCCTGTATTTTCAACAGTGAGTTGAACTTTCAAACTGCGAGCAACCAGCGATACCTTAAGTTGTGCTTTAAATTTGAAGGGCCATACGGCTTGAGTTTGCGCATTGTGTGACAACTCAAAAACTTTTTCCGGCCCCTGACTTTGCTCGTTTAGCAAACGCCAAGCCATGTTGCGCGCAAAACCATGTTTGGGCAAGGTTCCGCGTTGGTTGAATTGAGGAAAGCAAACCGGAATGCCGCCGCGAATAGCCGTGGTGCCATCACAAACAGAAGTGGGGCTTAAATACAATCGCTCGCGATGGCCCGCCTGCCATGACAACACCTGTGCACCTTGCTGGGCCACAAACACGCTGTCGCCTTGCGGCAATGACCAACGCCATCCCGCATGACCCTGCAGGCTGTCAGTCGTTAAGTTCATCGGCCCGAGCCTGGGCAGCTTGGAAGTCGAGGTCGCCAGAGTAAATGGCGCGGCCGCAAATAACACCCTCTACGCCTTCATCTTCCACAGCACAAAGCTGCTCGATGTCGGCCATGTTGGACAAACCGCCAGAAGCAATGACCGGAATGGTGAGAGCTTGGGCCAACTTGACTGTGGCATCGATGTTGATGCCACTCAACATGCCATCGCGGCCAATGTCGGTGTAAATGATGGACTCGACGCCCCAGTCTTCAAATTTCTTGGCCAGGTCAACCACTTCGTGTCCGGTGAGCTTGCTCCAACCGTCGGTGGCCACTTTGCCGTCTTTGGCATCGAGGCCCACAATAATGTGGCCGCCAAAGGCACTGCATGCATCGCGCAAGAAGCCAGGATTTTTGACAGCAGCTGTGCCGATGATGACGTATCGCAAACCGCCATCGATGTATTTCTCGATGGTGTCCAAATCTCGAATACCACCACCCAGTTGAACAGGAATTTCACCCCCCACAGCTTTTAGGATGGATTTGATGGCCGCAAAGTTTTGCGGCTTGCCCGCAAAAGCGCCATTGAGGTCAACCAAGTGCAACCGCCTTGCGCCTTTGTCAAGCCAGCTTTGGGCCATGGCCGCGGGGTCCTCGCCAAAAGTGGTGGATTGGTCCATGTCGCCTTGTTTGAGGCGAACGCAATGGCCGTCTTTGAGATCAATTGCAGGTATCAGAATCATGGCTAAGGGGTAGCGCTAGAGTGAAGAAAAATGAAATTGGAAAAAAGTTCAAAAAAAATCAGGGTTGCCAATGCAAAAAGTTCCGATAAAGGGCCAAACCTTGGTCGGCACTTTTTTCTGGGTGAAACTGCGTTGCAAACAAATTATCGCGCGCAATGGCGCAGGCAAAAAGCCCACCGTAGTCAGTTTGTGCAGCAACATGGCTTGCATTATCGGGTTTTGCGTAAAAACTGTGTACAAAGTAGAAATAGCTGCCATTGGGAATCTTGCCCCACACCGGATGCTGAGCACCCTCATAATGGCAGAAATTGACCTTATTCCATCCCATTTGGGGCACTTTGAAGCGGCTGCCATCGGCCTGCGTTTTGCCTGCCAGATCAAACTTGACCACCTGACCGGGGAGGAGGCCAAGCCCTGGCACATCGCCCTCATCACTGTGGTCCAACAACATCTGCATGCCGACGCAAACACCAAACAGAGGCTTTTTGGCGGCAGCATCTAGTACCGCCTCAAGCAAACCCGAGTGATGCAACTCGCGCATGCAATCTGGCATAGCCCCTTGACCGGGTAGCACAACGCGAGTGGCATCACGAACATCTTGAGGGTTGGAAGTGATTTTCACTTCTACGCCGGTATCTTGTGAAGCATGAATGACCGCTTGAGCCACTGAACGCAAATTGCCCATGCCGTAATCCACCACCGCCACTGAATTGGGGGACATGCTCAGAGCGAGCCCTTGGTTGAAGGAATGACGCCAACAGAACGAGGATCAATTTCAAGCGCTGCACGCAGCGCGCGCGCAAAGGCTTTGAACACGGTTTCGGCTTGGTGGTGCGCATTGTCGCCACGCAAGTTGTCAATGTGCAGGGTGACCAAGGCATGGTTCACGAAGCCTTGAAAAAATTCGTGCATGAGCTGGGTGTCGAAGCCGCCCACCATGCCGCTGGTGAATGGCACGTGATTGACCAAGCCAGGACGCCCCGAAAGATCGATGACGACGCGAGACAAGGCTTCGTCTAGCGGCACATACGCGTGTCCGTACCGGCGCAGTCCTTTTTTATCGCCCATGGCTTTGGCAACGGCTTGGCCCAAAGTGATGCCAACATCTTCAACCGTGTGATGCCCATCGATGTGCAGGTCACCCTTGGCTTGGATGTCCAAGTCAATCAGGCCATGGCGTGCAATTTGATCGAGCATGTGGTCAAAAAAACCAATGCCCGTAGACAAGTTGGCTTGGCCGGTGCCGTCCAAATTAACTTTGACTCTGATTTGAGTTTCTGCAGTGTTGCGCGTGACTTCAGCAACGCGGGGTGTGCTCATAAAGATTCCTTGAGTGCTGCCAACATGAGGGCGTTTTCTGCAGGGGTTCCGACAGTGAGGCGCAAACAGTTGGTGAGCAATGGATGCATTTTAGAAACGTTCTTGACCAAAATGCCTTTCAACTTCATACCTTCGAAGCACTTTGTGGCGTCTGGCATACGAACCAAGAGCATATTGGCCTGGCTGGGAAAGACTTGCACCCCCGAAATAGCAGCCAATGAATGGCTGAGTTTTGCACGTTCTTCTCGAATTTGAGCCGCCTGCTGGGCAAAAACCTCTGCGTGCTCCAAAGCAAACAGCGCGCATTCGCAATTTAAGACACTGATGTTGTAGGGCGGGCGAACTTTGTCGATTTCTGCAATCAAAGCTTGAGGCCCGACCATGTACCCAAGGCGCACGCCTGCCAAACCAAATTTTGACAAGGTTCGCATGAGCAGCACATGGCCATGTTGGGCAATGCGGTCCATGTAGGTTTGACTTGCAAACGGTTGATAGGCTTCGTCCATCACGATCAAACCGCCTTGCTGACCTTGGGCCAGCACAATGCGCTCAATGGCGTCGGCGTTCCAAAGTGTGCCCGTTGGGTTGTTGGGGTAGGCCAAATACACCACCGCCGGTTTGTGCGTTGCAATGGCACTCAACATGGCCGCCTCGTCCAATTCAAAGTTGGCAGTCAGTGGCACACCGTGAAATGTCACCCCTTGCAATTGCGCACTCATGGCGTACATCACAAAGCCTGGCAACGGCGCCAAAATGCTGGCCCCAGGCACATCACAGGCCACTGAAAGCAGCGTGATCAATTCATCAGACCCGTTGCCCAACATGATGTCAAAGCCTTCTGGCATTTGCACATATTTGGTCAGTTCTGAGCGCAACACATTGATGCGATTACCGGGATAACGATTGAGGGCCAAAGCACCCAGACGTTCGCCCAATTGCTTTTGCAATTCGGGGGACAAGGTGAAGGGGTTTTCCATGGCATCTAGCTTGACCATGCCGGTTGAGTCTTGAATGGCATAAGCGTGCATGGACTGCACATCTTGACGAATGTGTTTCAGCCAAGGGCTTGAAG
>SXXD01000012.1 GCA_005789685.1 Burkholderiales bacterium | reverse complement strand
GTTCGTCAGCAACGCCATCAAGGTGGTGGGCTGTTTGATGATGCTCTTTGGCACCCACCCTTTGCTGGCTTATGCCATCGTGGGCTTAGGCGCTGCGGCTTACTCGCCTGCTAAATACGGCATCTTGACCGAATTGTTGCCCGCCTCGCAACTGGTCAAAGCCAATGGCTGGATTGAAGGCCTGACCATTGCGTCCATCATCTTGGGCGTACTGATTGGCGGGCAATTGGTGGGTCCGCATGTTGCCAATTACCTCTTGAGCTTTGACTTGCCGTTCATGGAAACAGGCATCGACACCCCTCCCGAGGCCGCCATTTTGTTATTGATCGCCTTCTATGCTTTGGCGGCTTGGTTCAACACACGAATCCCAGACACGGGCGTGGCCATGCGCCCACTGCCCTCCAATTTAGGGGCCCTGTTGCCCGATTTTTGGGATTGCAATACACGCCTTTGGAAAGATCGCCTGGGCCAAATTTCATTGGCAACCACCACTTTATTTTGGGGCGTCTCAGGCAACTTGCGCTACATTGTCTTGGCCTGGAGCGCGGTTGCTTTGGGATACACCACCACGCAAGCCTCTAGTTTGGTGGGTGTCGTTGCCATCGGCACCGCTGTGGGTGCTGTGGTGGCCTCTGTGCGAATGAAGTTGCACCAAGCAACGCTTGTCATGCCTTTGGGCATTGGCATGGGCCTGCTTGTTGTTGGCATGAACTTCATTGATAACGTGTGGGTGGCTGCACCCTTCTTGATCATGCTCGGCGCACTGGGTGGCTTTTTGGTGGTTCCCATGAATGCGTTGCTACAGCACCGCGGTCACAACCTGATGGGCGCCGGCAGGTCAATTGCGGTTCAAAACTTCAACGAACAAGCTTGTATTTTGTTTTTAGGTGGCATGTACAGTTTCTCAACTGGCATGGGCTTGTCTGCCTTTGGTGCCATCACCGCCTTTGGCTTGGTGGTGGCCGGCTTCATGTGGCTCATCAAACGTTGGCATGAGCGCAACATGCGGGATCACAGTGAAGAGTTACAGAAACTGATTGAAGTGGCAAAAAATGATCACTCTCATGGCTGATCGCCAATTGACTTAACCCCTCTCGAAGGCACTTCCCATGAAAACGATTTACGATTTTGAAGCAGTTCAAATGAACGGGCAAGGCTTGCCACTGAATCAACTGCAAGGCAAGGTCATGTTGATTGTGAACACCGCCAGCGCCTGCGGTTTCACACCTCAGTTTGGTGGTCTTGAAAAAATTCACCAAGCCTACAAAGACAAGGGCTTGACCGTTTTAGGGTTCCCTTGCAATCAATTTGGCAATCAAGATCCTGCCAGCAACGAAGTCATTGCCGATTTTTGCCAAGTCAATTACGGCGTGAGTTTCACCATGATGCAGAAGGTCAATGTGAATGGCCCTGAAGCGCATCCGCTTTACCAATGGTTGTGTGCTGAGGCGCCGGGCTTGTTGGGCAGCAAGGCCATCAAATGGAACTTCACCAAGTTTTTGGTCGGCCGCGATGGCCGTGTGATCAAGCGCTATGCCTCAATGGACAGGCCCGAGAAAATTGCGCAAGACATTGAAGCGGCTCTGGCCACTTGAAATCAGCTTAGGCTAGATTCAGTTTATTGAAGTCAGATTCAGAGGGCTTCAGTGGCTTTTTGAAAGCACTTCGTCGACCAACTCCACCCAATGACGAACTGGCACATCGGCGCCACTTTGCAAATGTGTGATGCAACCAATGTTGGCACTCAAAATGGCGGTGGGTTGCAAGTGATTGAGATGCCCCAACTTGCGATCGCGCAAGGCATAAGCCGTATCGGCTTGCAACACCGAATAGGTACCTGCTGAGCCACAGCACAAATGAGATTCAACTTCGGTCACACGGAGCTTGAATCCGAGTTGGCCCAGTTGAGATTCCACACCACCTTTGAGTTGTTGGCCGTGCTGCAATGTACAAGGTGGGTGATACGCCAGCACACCTGTTTGGGCCACAATTTCAGGTTTCAATTTCTGTTGAAGTGTTGGCAAACACATGGGCAATAACTCACTCAAATCGCGCGTGAGTTCGGAGATGCGTCGCGCCTTCTCGGCATATTGCGCATCATGTTGCAGCAGATGGCCATACTCTTTGACCGTGACACCGCAGCCTGAAACATTCATCACAATGGCTTCGATGCCTTGTTCAACCCAAGGCCACCAAGCATCGATGTTTTGACGCATGTGGTCCAAGCCGCCCACCTGATCGTTCAAGTGAAACTTGACGGCACCACAACAGCCAGCAGCTGGTGGCACGACAACCTGAATGCCGCAGGCATTGAGCACGCGGGCGGTGGCGGTATTGATGTTGGGCATCATGGCGGGCTGTACGCAACCCGCCAACATCAAGACCTTGCGCGCGTGGGTTTCTTGTGGCCATGCGCCTGCATTTTGTGGCGCGGGTACTTTGGCTTTCAATGCCGCTGGCAGGAGCCCTCGAACGCTTTGCCCCAACTTCATGGCAGGTGTAAAAAGTGAGGAGGTGAGCCCTTCTTTGAGTGCCCAGCGCAATGCGCGTTCTTTCAGCGGTCTTGGTACTTTGGCATCGACCACTTTGCGACCCAAGTCAACCAAGTGGCCATATTCAACACCGCTGGGGCATGTGCTTTCGCAATTGCG
>SXXD01000092.1 GCA_005789685.1 Burkholderiales bacterium | reverse complement strand
GGTGCACAAGGTGCAAGTTGGGAAATATTGAAATGATTCAGACAGAAACTCGGTTGGATGTTGCCGACAACACCGGCGCTAAGTCCGTCCTTTGCATCAAGGTGCTGGGCGGCTCTAAACGTCGTTACGCCAGTGTTGGCGACATTATCAAAGTGAGCATCAAAGAAGCTGCGCCCCGTGGCCGCGTCAAAAAAGGCGAGGTTTACAGTGCTGTGGTCGTTCGAACAGCCAAGGGCATCCGCCGCGGCGATGGCTCACTCGTTAAATTCGATGGCAATGCAGCAGTTTTGCTGAATGCCAAGTTGGAGCCTATTGGCACCCGCATCTTCGGCCCAGTGACGCGTGAATTGCGTACTGAGAAGTTCATGAAGATCGTGTCCTTGGCACCTGAAGTTCTTTAAGGACACGTCATGAACAAGATTCGCAAAGGTGATCAAGTGATCGTCATCGCCGGTCGTGACAAAGGCAAGCGCGGCACCGTGTCGCTCCGTGCCGATGACTCGCACGTGGTGGTTGAAGGCATCAACATGGTTAAAAAGCATGCCAAGCCAAACCCTATGAAGGGCACCAATGGCGGCATTATCGAAAAGACCATGCCTATTCATCAGTCCAATATCGCTGTTTTCAACAGCGCTACTGGCAAAGCTGATCGTGTGGGTGTGAAGTTGTCAGCCGATGGCAAACGCGTTCGCGTTTACAAGTCCAGCGGCGAAGAAATCAAGGTGGCTTAAGCATGGCACGTCTACAACAACAATTCCGCGAAAAAATTGCCCCCGAGCTCATGACCAAGTTTGGTTACAAGTCGGTCATGCAAGTTCCGCGCATCACCAAAATCACACTCAACATGGGTGTGAGCGAAGCCGTCGCAGACAAAAAAGTCATGGACAACGCTGTCAGTGACCTCACAAAAATTGCTGGTCAAAAGCCAGTCGTTACCAAGGCCAAAAAGCCAATCGCTGGTTTCAAAATCCGCGAAGGCCAAGCCATTGGTTGCATGGTCACATTGCGTGGCGTGCAAATGTATGAATTTCTCGATCGCTTCGTTACCGTGGCTCTGCCCCGCGTGCGTGACTTCCGTGGTATCTCTGGCCGTGCTTTTGACGGCCGCGGTAACTACAACGTCGGCGTGAAAGAGCAAATCATTTTCCCTGAAATTGAGTACGACAAGGTTGACGCTTTGCGCGGTCTCAATATCAGCATCACCACGACGGCCAAGACCGACGACGAATGCAAAGCATTGCTCGCCGGCTTCCGTTTCCCGTTCAAGAACTGAGGTGGCACGTGGCTAAAGTAGCATTGATCGAGCGCGAGCTCAAAAGAGACAGATTGGTAGCCAAGTACGCGGCTAAACACGCGGAATTGAAAGCCATCTCACAAGATATGAAGCGGAGTGATGAAGAGCGCGCAGCAGCCCGTTTGGGCCTGCAAAAGCTTCCCCGCAACGCAAACCCCACACGCCAACGTAACCGCTGTGCCATCACTGGCCGCCCACGTGGTACGTTCCGTCAATTTGGCCTCGGCCGCGCCAAAATTCGTGAATTAGCCTTCCAAGGCAATATTCCCGGCGTGACCAAAGCCAGCTGGTAATCGGCAGGAGATACAACATGAGCATGAGTGATCCCATTGCCGACTTGCTGACCCGCATCCGCAACGCACAAATGGTGGCCAAGGCCTCCGTTTCAATTCCCTCTTCCAAAGTGAAGGTGGCCATTGCCCAAGTGCTTAAAGATGAAGGTTACATTGACGGCTTCCAAGTCAAAACAGAGGGCGGCAAGTCCGAACTCTCCATTGCCCTGAAGTACTACGCAGGTCGCCCTGTGATTGAGCGCATTGAGCGCGTCAGTCGCCCTGGCCTTCGCGTTTACAAAGGCCGCGATGCCATTCCACAAGTCCTCAACGGTTTGGGCGTGGCCATCATCACCACCCCCCAAGGCGTGATGACAGATCGCAAAGCGCGCGCAGCCGGTGTCGGTGGCGAAGTTCTTTGCTACGTCGCTTAAGCGCAGGAGAGACTAGAAAATGTCCCGAGTCGGAAAAATGCCTGTGACCATCCCCGCTGGTGTGGATGTGTCCATCAAAGAAGACCAAATCAGTGTCAAAGGAACTGGCGGCACACTTGCCACCGCTTCTAGCCTGTTGGTCAAAGTCAACAATGACAACGGTAAGATGACCTTCATTCCGGTCAACGAATCCCGTGAAGCCAATGCCATGAGCGGCACCATGCGTCAGCTGGTGAACAACATGGTCACTGGCGTCACCAAAGGCTTTGAGAAAAAGCTCATGCTGGTAGGTGTGGGTTACAAAGCTGCTGCCCAAGGCAATAAATTAAATTTGGCTGTGGGTTATTCGCACCCTGTCAACATTGACATGCCTGTTGGCATCAAAGTGGAAACACCTGCGCCAACCGAAATCATCATCAAAGGCGCTGACCGCCAACGTGTTGGTCAAATCGCTGCTGAGATCCGTGCTGTTCGTCCTCCCGAGCCTTACAAGGGCAAGGGCATCCGTTATTCGGATGAGAAGATCACGATCAAAGAGACTAAGAAGAAATAAGGAGCTGCATCATGTTGACCAAAAAAGAGCAGCGTCTGCGTCGTGCACGTCAAACCCGCATCCGCATTGCACAGCAAGGCGTGGCACGTTTGACCGTGAACCGTACCAATCTTCACATTTATGCCAGCGTCGTATCCGGCGACGGCAGCAAAGTGTTGGCCAGTGCTTCCACAGCCGAAGCCGATGTTCGCAAAGAACTCGGCGCTTCCGGCAAGGGTGGCAATGCCAATGCAGCCCAAATCATTGGCAAGCGCATCGCTGAAAAAGCGAAAGCTGCTGGTGTTGATAAAGTGGCTTTTGACCGCGCAGGTTTTGCATTCCACGGTCGTGTCAAAGCTTTGGCTGAAGCCGCTCGCGAAGCTGGCTTGCAGTTCTAAACGGATCGGAAATTACAAATGGCTAAGTTTCAGGCAAAAGCACAAGGTGACGGTCCAGAAGACGGTCTCCGCGAAAAAATGATCGCGGTCAACCGCGTTACCAAGGTTGTGAAGGGTGGACGCATTTTGGCGTTCGCTGCACTCACAGTCGTGGGCGATGGCGATGGCAAAGTGGGCATGGGCAAAGGCAAATCAAAAGAAGTGCCAGCAGCGGTTCAAAAAGCCATGGAAGAAGCGCGTCGCAACTTGCTCAAGGTGTCGCTCAAAAACGGCACCATTCATCACACCGTTTACGGTCACCACGGTGCAGCCCGCGTTTTCATGGCGCCCGCTCCCAAGGGTACTGGCAT
The DNA here is from genome assembly GCA_005789685.1 of Burkholderiales bacterium. Classification (GTDB taxonomy): domain Bacteria; phylum Pseudomonadota; class Gammaproteobacteria; order Burkholderiales; family Burkholderiaceae_C; genus Limnohabitans_A. The sequence continues at coordinate 154 of SXXD01000092.1, read as the reverse complement.
CATTGCTGGCGGTCCCATGCGTGCTGTTTTCGAAGTGATGGGCATCACTGACATCGTGGCCAAAAGCCATGGTTCGTCAAACCCTTACAACATGGTTCGCGCTACTTTGGACGCATTGACTCAATGCACAACGGCATACGAAATTGCCTCCAAG
>SXXD01000011.1 GCA_005789685.1 Burkholderiales bacterium | reverse complement strand
CGGTCGAAAGGCATGCCCATGTGCTCTAAGTCATAGACAACTTTGGGCGCTTCACGGCACATGAATTCAATGGCGTCTTGGTCGCCCAGCCAGTCGGAGCCCTTGCTGGTGTCGGAGAAGTGGTAGTGCCAGTTGTCGTCCGACATGTTGCCCAATGCAGCACCAATACCGCCCTGAGCCGCCACGGTGTGCGAACGGGTGGGGAATACTTTGGAAAGAACAGCAACGTTCAAACCAGCGCGGGACAGTTGCAAGGCAGCGCGCATGCCGGAGCCGCCGGCGCCGACGATCACGACGTCAAATTTACGCGTGGCGATCTTGTCTTTGGTGTAAGTCATGGTGTGTGAAATCTTGTAATAGGGGGAGAGGCTCAGTGTCTGTCAGTGTTCAATCAGTACCGAACTTCATCAAAGAAGCCACAAGGCCTGAACAGCCCAGCCAGCGCAGCCGATGAGCCAAATCAGGGAGGCGACATGCAAGAAAAGACGCAAACCGAGGGGTTTGATGTAATCCATCCAGATATCGCGTATGCCAATCCACGCGTGGTAAAGCAAAGAAAGGATGGTGACAAAGGTCAAAACCTTCATCCACTGGGCTGCAAAAATACCCGCCCACTCTTCGTAGCCAATAGGGCCGCTGGTGAAGATGACTTGCACCAAGACCAGCAAAGTGAACGAGGCCATTAAAGCCGCTGTGATGCGTTGCGCCAACCAGTCGCGAAGGCCGTAGTGAGCGCCAGTCGTGATGCGCTTGGAACCGTGATTAACTGACATGTGATCTGTTCCTAATTAATAGAGGCCAAATAATTTGGCGGCCAGGACAGCGGTGAGACCCAAGCTCAAAACCAAAGTGGTAACAGCCGATGATTTGCCGAACTCTTTGGTGACCGCGTGAAACGTATCCATGTAAAGGTGGCGAATGCCTGCGATGAAATGGTGCAAATAAGCCCAAATGATGGCCAGCGCAACCAATTTCATGAACCAACCTGGAATGAAGCCAATGCCTACATTGAAGGCGGCGGCAAACTTGGCAAATGAGATCTCTGATGTGATGGAAGAATCAAACATCCAAATGATGAAGGGCATGAGCAAGAACATCAAGGCTCCACTCCCACGGTGCAGGATGGACACCCAACCTGCCGCGGGCAAGCGGTAACTGGGCAAATCGCTGAGAGCATTGATATTGCGGAATTCAGGCCTTTTTCGGGCAGCTTCGGTCATTTTTAATTCCTATTAGGTAACTTCACAGCCGTTTTTGACGGGTGTGTTCGCGGATTCTATTGCAACGCAACAAACTGACATGAGAATTTCATTAACAATTGACAAACAATAGGGATAAGAAGCTTAAATGTCGCCAAAGCGTCAATTTAAAACATTGTGATAGTGATGTGCCGCTGTGACATAGAAGCCTCTGCGCAACTCCATCGGCGTGTCGTTGTAGGTGAAGGCCGTCCGCTCTACACTCAGTAATGGGGTATGAGACTTAATCTCAAGCAATTTGCATTGAGAGTCATCCGGCACAACTGCCTTGATTTTTTCTTCGGCCCGCACCATCCGCACCCCAAACTCTGTTTCAAACAGCGCATACATGGGCCCATGATAGTCACTCAGCCGTTCTGCCGTCAGCCCTTTGAAGGGCGACCCGGGTAGCCAGAGGTCTTCTAGGATTGTGGGTGCGCCACCAAAAGAGAGAACTCGGCGGACTTGAAGCACTGCATCGCCTGTGCGCAATGCCAATGCGCGACCTATCTCAGCGTTCGCGCGAAGCCGCTTGCAATCAATGATTTTTCTTTGGGCTGGGCCATCTCTTTTGGGTTGGCCCACGTCGGGCATTAACTTCAAAAATCGATATTGCACCTGTTGCTCGGCGTGGGTGGCCACAAAGGTGCCTTTTCCTTGTCTGCGAACCAGCAAATTGTTGTTGGCCAGTTCATCAATGGCCTTTCGAACAGTGCCTTGACTGACTCTGTAACGCGCAGCCAATTCCATCTCGCTGGGAATGCCTTCCCCTGGTTTCCATTCGCCTGATTGAAGGCCTTGCAGGATCAGCCCCTTAATTTGCTGATAAAGCGGACTGAACGCAGGCGCAGACGAGGAAGGATCGGACGATTCGGCGGTTTCAACAGAAAAAACTTGAGATGTCATGTCAGTTGCCCTGGCAAAAGGCTGGCTCAAAAAGTGATGCAATGATATCTTATATAAGACATAAGACAAATTGACTTTTCAGGGTTTTCGCGAGTACACTCGAAAGCTGTTTGCCCGTGCGCACTTTTCTTTGCGCACCCGTCTGGAACGCCAGGCGACCCGGTCGGCAGTGAATTGTCGGGATGTGGTCGGCGAAGTCCGTTTTCTTATCACCATCTGGAGTTCACACCATGAGCAAAAAGCCCGTTCGCGTCGCCGTCACAGGAGCCGCAGGTCAAATTGGATACGCATTGTTGTTTCGCATCGCCTCCGGCGAAATGTTGGGCAAAGATCAGCCCGTGATCTTGCAATTGCTTGAAATCCCTGACGAAAAAGCCCAAAAAGCCCTGAAGGGCGTCATGATGGAATTGGACGATTGCGCCTTCCCATTGCTGGTTGGCATGGAAGCCCACGCCGACCCCCTGACCGCTTTCAAAGACACAGACTATGCTTTGTTGGTGGGTTCACGTCCCCGTGGCCCTGGCATGGAGCGCGCTGAACTGCTCGCCATCAACGGCGCCATCTTCACTGCACAAGGCAAAGCTTTGAACGCTGTGGCTTCGCGCAATGTCAAGGTTTTGGTGGTCGGCAACCCCGCCAATACCAATGCTTACATCGCCATGAAGAGCGCGCCCGATCTGAAGCCCAACAACTTCACAGCCATGCTGCGCTTGGACCACAACCGTGCGGCGTCGCAAATTGCGGCCAAAACTGGCAAAGCAGTTGCAGACATTCAAAAATTGTGTGTTTGGGGCAACCACTCTCCCACCATGTACGCCGATTATCGTTTCGCCACCATCAACGGCGAATCTGTGAAGACCATGATCAACGACCAAGAGTGGAATGCCAACGTGTTCTTGCCTACAGTTGGCAAACGTGGTGCTGCCATCATTGAGGCACGTGGTTTGTCATCTGCCGCTTCTGCTGCCAATGCCGCCATCGACCACATGCGCGATTGGGCATTGGGCACCAACGGCCATTGGGTCACCATGGGCATTCCTTCACAAGGCTGGTACGGTATTCCCAAAGACGTCATGTTCGGCTTTCCAGTCACATGCGTGAACGGCGAATACAAAGTGGTCGAAGGTTTGGAAATTGATGCCTTCAGCCAATCTTGTATCGATAAAACTTTGAAAGAGTTGACTGACGAGCAAGCCGGCGTGGCGCACTTGCTTTAACTAAAAAACACTTTCGTGAAGCATCCGCGCGACATTCTTTTAGGATCACAAGCCGCAGGCATGCTTTTGCCTGTGTGTGATCACTACAGTGGTGTCGAAGTCCGGATGCGCAAAAGTTTGCAACTGCAAGCGGAAATGACGCAGGAGTTTGGTGCCTGCGTCTTTGATGTGACCTTGGACTGTGAAGATGGCGCCCCAGTAGGCGGTGAAATTGAGCACGCCCATTTGGTCAAGGAAATTGCAAACAGTGCAGCGCCTGAAGCCAGGGTGGCAGTTCGTGTCCACCCCGTTGATCACCCCTCATTTTTCAATGATGTGAATCTGATTCTGAAAGATGCGCATCGCAACTTGCGACACGTGATGATTCCCAAGGTGGAGTCTGTTGCCGATGTTGACACTGCATCGCAAGCTTTGAATCAAGCGGGTGCATTGGCTTTGCCAATGCATGTCTTGATTGAATCACCCGCAGCAGTTCACCGTGCCTTTGAAATTGCAGCCCATCCCCGCGTGCAATCCTTGAGCTTTGGCCTGATGGATTTTGTCTCAGCCCATGGGGGTGCCATTCCTTCCAGTGGCATGGGCCTTGAAGGCCAATTCACTCACCCGCTTGTTGTACGGGCCAAATTGGAAATTGCCAGTGCTTGTCATGCACATGGCAAAGTGCCATCGCACTGCGTGGTCACAGAATTCAGTGATTTAGAAGCCATTAAATTGGCGGCCTTAAAAGCTTCACGCGATTTAGGCTACACACGCATGTGGAGTATTCACCCCAGTCAAATCAGGCCTGTGTTGGAAGCCATGGCCCCAAGTGCGCACGAGATTGAACAAGCTGCTGAATTGATCGAAGCAGCGCGTCGTGCAGATTGGGCGCCTGTGAGTTTTGGTGGTCAATTGCATGACCGAGCAAGCTATCGATTCTTTTGGCAAGTGCTTGAACGCGCGCATCAAACGGGAAGACCCATACCCGGGGTGGTTCAATCCTATTTTGGAGAGACAACATGCGCCGTTTGAAACTCTTTTTTTTGGTATTCGCGGCCTGCCTTTGGGGCTCAGGTATGAACATGGCCCAAGCACAATCCTCGCATGATGCAAAAGGTGCAGTTAAAAAAGAAGTTCGGACAAAACCTGCGGCGAAGCCAACAGCTCCAAACACCACCCAGAAAAAAAAATCAGACAAACGCAATGTTGCTGCAAAGCCAGTTGATGCACCTTTGGCTCCGCAAGAACTCAGCATTGCAGAACGCGTGCATGTCGGTCATTTACCCTGTGAGCTAGGCGCATCCATTCGCATGACCGCCGATGCACACACCCCTGGCTACTTCGATTTGCAGGGCAAGGGTTACAAATACCGAATGCGGCCAGTTGCAACCAGCACGGGTGCCATTCGTTTGGAAGATGAAAAGGCTGGCGCAGTTTGGTTGCAGTTGGCCAACAAGTCCATGCTGATGGATCAAAAAAATGGACGTCGATTGGCCGATGAATGTGCCCACCCCGATCAAGTCGCTGTCGCCAACGACATGAAGATCAACCCACCGCCTGCTTTGATTGATGTGAGCAACGATGGCACAAACAACAAGCGCTGAGTTGTAAAGTTTGATAATTTTTTAAAGATTGATTGATCAATTTATTTCGTAAGACAGGAGAAAACTATGTTGCAAGCTTATCGTGAACATGCCGCCGAACGTGCAGCGCTGGGAATTCCCCCGCTGCCTTTGGATACCAAACAAACAGCTGAGTTAAT
>SXXD01000091.1 GCA_005789685.1 Burkholderiales bacterium | reverse complement strand
TTCTTCACAGCCAGAAGAGTTGATGCACAGGAAGCTCTGCAACTAGGTTTAGTTAGCCGCGTTTGCGCGCCAGATCAATTGGCAACGCTTTTGAATGAATACACCACAGCCTTGGGCCACAACGCGCCCATCACCATTGCAGCGGCCAAAGCCATCACGCGAGAAATTTTAAAACCATCGCCCGAGCTTGACATGCCGTTGTGCCAACAACTCATTAGCAATTGCTTTGACTCAGCCGATTACGCTGAGGGCCGAAAAGCATTTATGGAAAAACGCAAACCTGTCTTTAAAGGTCAATGAACATGAAGTCATATTGGATGCACGTTGGGGATGTGCCAAACCCCATCGAATTGAGAGAAGTTCCCATTCCTGTACCCGGCCCCACACAGGCGCTGGTCAAAATTCATGCGGCTGGCTTGAACCGAGGTGAATTTATCAAAGGGCACGGTCTGCACGGCAGCCAAGGGGCCAAAGCCATTGGCATGGAGGGCGCTGGCGAAATTACAGCACTGGGTGAAAAAGTGACTGCCGCCACCGGTCTCAAATTGGGCGATCGCGTCATGGCCAGGTGCGCTGCCACATTTGCCGAATATGCGCTCATGGACATCAAAGAAATGATGCGCATTCCTGAAAACGTATCGTACGAAGAAGCGTCTTGCATTCCCCTGACCTTTTTGGTGACCTACGACTTGTTGGTACAGCAGGGCCGCTTAAAGGCCAATGACTGGTTGTTGGTCAATGGTGTTTCGTCGGGCGTGGGCGTGGCCTCCTTGCAAATGGCCAAGGCCTTGGGCGCCAAAGTCATTGGCACATCGGGCTCACAAGAAAAATTGAACAAGCTAGCACCATTGGGTTTGGACTTGGGAATCTGTACACGTTCACCCAATTTTTACGATCAAGTCATGGCCACCACAGACGGCAAAGGCGTTCAACTTGTGGTCAACACAGTGGGCGGTTCTGTGTTTGCTGAAAGCCTGCGCTGCTTGTGTTTTCAAGGTCGGCTAGGTACTGTGGGTTATGTCGATGGTGTTCTCAATGCGCCATTGGACATTGAAGCCCTGCATGCCAAACGTCTCACGCTGTTTGGCGTCTCTAACAAACTCCGTTCCCCAGAACAACGCGCAGAGCCTGTGATTGGTTTTGTCAAAGATATATTGCCGGCCTTTGCAAATGCTCGCATTCAATCGAGCATTGATACCGTTTTCCCATTCGAAGACATGGTGGCCGCCAAGGCTTTGATGGAAAGTAATTCTCACGTTGGAAAAATTGTTTTAAGGGTCTCATCATGATTCAAAGATTGTCTTTCTCTTTTTCGTTCATTTGCCTTGGCTTGATGGCCTGCGTTACAACGGCACAGGCTCAAACCGCCAGCACCTATCCCAACAAGCCTGTCAAGGTGGTTGTCGGCTTTGCACCCGGTGGCGCTGCCGACTATGTGGCCCGAACCATCAGCGAATCATTGGGCAAGTCGCTGGGCCAACCGGTCATCATTGAAAACAAAGCAGGTGCAGGCTCAAGCATTGCCGCAGAAGCTGTTTCTAAATCTGCACCCGATGGTTACACCGTTTTAATTGCCAGCCCCAGCAGCATTTCGGTCAATCCAGCACTGAATCCAAAGCTGGGTTATACACCCAAAGATTTATTCCCAATCACCAAAATCACGTCTTCGCCTTTGGTCATTGCAGCCAACCCCAATGCAGGCATCGGTAGCCTTTTAGAACTGGTGGCAAAAGCCAAGAAAGCCCCAGGCGTCATCAACTACGCCACATCAGGCAATGGTTCTGCACCGCATTTGGGCGCCGCATTGTTTGCGCAGGTCACAGGCATTGAGATGACCCACATTCCGTTCAGAGGCGGCGGCCCTGCCATTCAATCTGTGGTGGCCGGCGACACCCAATTGACCTTCGGCACACCGCCCTCGGTGTTGCCCATGATTCAAGCAGGGCGCCTCAAGGGACTGGGCGTGAGCACCAAAGAAAAGTCTGCATTGGTCCCTGGTCTGCCTGGCAGCATTGAGGCCGGTGTGCCCGACTACGCCATTGAATTTTGGTATGGCATTTTTGTTCCCAATGGCACACCACCTGCCATTGTGAAAAAGATTTTTGATGCCGCTCAATTTGCCATGTCGCAACCCAATGTCAAAACCGCGTTGGCCAGAGAAGGTACCGATGTTGATGTCTCAAAATCACCTGATCAGTTTGCCAGTTTCTTGACCGAAGACGCTAAGTTCTGGGTCAAACTTGTGAAAAGTGCAGGTGTGAAATTAGATTGATTTGACGCGCAAGGCCTGCGGCATCAACGTCATGTTCACTTTAAAGTTGACACAAATAATTAAATATTTCGGTCAACAAGTGTGTCTTCCCTGCCGTTGAATGATCACTCCCAATCGGTGGAGTTTTCAAAAAACCTGAAAGATTCATCATGACTAAACTTCTCGCTACCTTGATCATTGCCGCATTCTCAACAGCCGCTTTCGCCGCCGCACCGGCTACAGCAACGGCTAGTGTACCCGCAGCAACCACCGCTGCAGCACCCGTGAAGGCTGAAGCCAAAGCCGACGCTAAAGCTGTGGCTAAAACAGAAGTCAAGCCAAGCGCCAAAGCCGATGGCAAGAAAGCTGAAAAAACAGCCAAAGAAGCGGCCAAAGACGGCGCTAAAAAGTAATCTTTGCTTCCATGGCGTCAGCGCAATAGATTGTGTTGACGCCATTTTCTTTCGTTGCCTTAAACCGCCAAAATCGTCGTTTTTAATTCAAGCGGAACCCACTTGCAGACAATGTGCGAAAATACTTTTTTGGGTCATGAAAGTACGCATTGAATCTTGCTTTAAATGGGCAACTTCAAACCATTGCCAGTGGCACGGGTCAGCTTTGCTTTTACGTTAAAGGGCAAGGCCGCCCTCTCCTTTTGGTGCACACCATCAATGCAGCCGCCAGCGCTGCTGAAGTTCGGCCTATTTTCGAATCTCTAAGCCAGCACCGAACGGTTTACGCCATTGACCTGCCAGGCTACGGTTTTTCGGAGCGCGCCGATCGCTTGTACACACCGCGCCTCATGACAGACGCTATTCATGACCTGGTTCGTCACATTCAAGCCATTCACGGCAATCAAGCCATAGATGCCTTGGCCGTTTCTTTGTCATGCGAATTTTTAGCTCGCGCGGCAGCTGAGCAGCCTGCACATTTTCAAACCATCTCTTTGGTCAGTCCAACAGGCTTCACAGGCTTGAAACTTAGGCAAGCCGCAGAGGGTCAAACGTATGGACTTAACTGGCTATTGACAGTGCTCCAGGGTCCAGGCTGGGGACCTTCTATTTTCAAATTACTGACAAAGCCCAAAGTCATTCGTTATTTTTTAAAAAAGACTTGGGGCTCTCCAGACATTGACGAAGAGATGTACGACTATGCCGTTTGGACCACGCAGCAACCCGGCGCACACCATGCGCCCTTGAGCTTCTTATCGGCACAACTTTTTAGCGCAGACATCACCAACATCTACGACAGGCTAACTCAGAAGGTTTGGATGAGCCATGGCACGCGTGGTGATTTTGTAGATTACCGAGGCAAACAACGTTATGCCTCTTCAGAAAACTGGCGCTTCACGGTCTACGAAAGTGGAGCACTGCCCTACTTTGAAATGCCTGAACAATTTTCAGCAGATCTGCTTCAATTTTTAAGGCAAGCATGAAACTCTTTCCAAGCATGAATCATCCCGGTGTTTGGATCACCACGATCATGGCGGCATCTATCTTGATGATCACCATGGGAACGCGCCAATCGATGGGCCTGTATGTGGGCCCCCTCAACACCGATACCGGCTTAGGCATTGTGAGCATCAGTTTGGCCATGGCGATTGGGCAATTTGTATGGGGCGCTATTCAACCCATTGCCGGCGCGTTTGCCGATAAATTTGGACCCCGTCCTGTCTTGCTGTCTGGCTTGCTTATCTTGGTCTTGGGCTCGGCGCTCACCCCTTTCGTCTCAAGCCAATTAGGCCTCATTCTCACCTTGGGCGTGCTGACTGCCATTGGATCGGGTGCTTGTAGTTTTTCAGTTTTGCTAGGTGCTGTTGCCCAGCGCATGCCTGCAACATCACGCGGTACAGCCTCTGGCATCATCAATGCAGGCAGCTCTTTTGGGCAATTTGTCTTTGCCCCCATCATTGGCAAACTGATTCAGTGGGTGGGTTGGATGAACACCATGTGGGCCATGGCCGCTGTGGCCTTGCTGGCCATTCCAATGCTCAACCGCCTGACCAATGACACCCATGCACCTGCCGCTGCACCCACGCCAGAAGGCGGCTTGAAAAAAGCCGTGTCCGATGCCATTCGCAACCCCAGCTACTTGCTCTTGCACTTAGGCTTTTTTACATGCGGCTTTCACATTGCATTTTTAGTCACCCATTTACCCACCGAGGTAGGCTTGTGTGGGTTGTCACCTACTGTCGCCAGTTGGTCATTGGCCCTCATTGGTTTGGCCAACATTGTGGGTAGCTTGTTTGCAGGTTCTTGTATCAATCTTTATCGCAGCAAATATGTATTGGCCGTGATGTATGGCTCGCGGGCCGTGCTCATTGCTTTGTACTTGGTAGCACCCAAAACTGAATGGACTTTCTACGCGTTTGCAGTCGGCCTTGGCTTAACTTGGTTGGCCACCGTGCCGCCAACAGCAGCCTTGGTGGGTAAACTTTTTGGCATTCGATACTTAGCCACCCTGTTTGGACTTACTTTGCTGTCACATCAAATTGGCGGCTTCTTAGGCGCTTACTTGGGCGGCTTGGTCTTAGAAGCGCAGGGCGACTACCAATGGATGTGGTGGGCAGACATTGCTTTGTCAGCCATGGCAGCCCTGATTAACTTGCCCATCAAAGAAGCGCCCATTGTGAAACTGCAAACGGCTTGAAGCTTCAACGCTGCGGCATGTCTTTCACAGAAAAGCCTAGACTGATGGTGGCGTCTTCTGGAATGGGCGGCATGGTGCTGTGCCAACGCTCCCATTCGGACCTCATCGCCTCAAGCCGATCTGGTTCCTGTTTGGCCAAGTTGGCACGCTCACGGGCATCAGCCACCACATTGAACAAATAATCGTTGCCATCGACTCGCAAATACTTCCAATCGCCTGAGCGCAACGCGCGCTGTCCTCGGTGGTTCATACGCCAGAAGAGTGGCCTTGCGAATGTGGCATCCGGGTTGCTAAGTAGAGGCTTCAATGAAACACCATCAAAGGGATAATCAGGATGGGCTTTGCCGCCGCCAATCTCGATCAATGTGGCTGACCAGTCCATGGTCATGCAGTGTTGCGCGGTGGTGCTGCCTGGTTTTGAAATACCTTCTGGCCAATGGGCAATCCATGGCACACGAATTCCGCCTTCGGTCAAATCCATTTTGCCGCCCACCAAAGGCCAGTTGTCACTGAACCTTTCACCGCCGTTGTCACTGGTGAACACAATCAAGGTGTTGTCGAGTTGGCCTGTATCTCTCAAAGCATTCACCACCCAACCTATGCCTTCGTCCATGTGGTGAATCATGCGGTGGTAGGTGTGAATGTTGCCACCCTGAAGGTGAAAAATATTGTCTTTGATGGTTTGCGCCAGTGCGTGGTCTTCACGCGTTTCCCAAGGCCAATGAGGAGCCGTGTAGTGCATGCTCAAGAAAAACGGTTGCGTGGTGTCTTGCGCCATTCGCTTCACAAAGTCGACTGATTTGTTAGAAATCAAATCGGTCAGGTAACCTTCGTGAGGCTGCTCTTCCTCGCCCACCCACAGATCGTGAGCACCTGTTGAAGCGCAATGCGTGAAGTAATCCACACCGCCGGCCATAGGACCAAAAAACTCATCGTAGCCCGAGCGCAAAGGGCCAAATGCGGGTGGGTATCCCAAATGCCATTTGCCAATCAAGGCAGTTCG
>SXXD01000090.1 GCA_005789685.1 Burkholderiales bacterium | reverse complement strand
TGCTTTGCATCTCGTCCTGGACATGACCAAATTCGTCTTCGTCACTGGTGGTGTGGTGTCTTCCCTCGGGAAGGGAATCGCTTCTGCCTCGCTTGCCGCAATCTTAGAATCGCGCGGCCTCTCAGTCACCCTCATCAAACTCGATCCCTACATCAACGTCGACCCCGGCACCATGTCACCGTTTCAACACGGCGAAGTGTTTGTCACAGACGATGGCGCAGAGACCGACCTCGACTTGGGACACTACGAGCGCTTCATCAACACCCGAATGAAGAAGGCCAACAACTTCACCACGGGCCAGATTTACAAAAGTGTGCTTGAAAAAGAACGCCGCGGTGATTACTTGGGCAAAACGGTTCAAGTCATTCCGCACATCACCAACGAAATACAAGACTTCATCAAACGCGGCGCTGGTTTTGACACACCCGAAGCCGTGGATGTGGCCATTGTAGAAATTGGCGGCACCGTGGGCGACATTGAATCCCTGCCCTTCCTCGAGGCGGTGCGCCAATTGAGCTTACGCTTAGGCCCTAACAATGCAGCTTTTGTGCACCTTACCTATGTGCCTTGGATTGCGGCAGCAGGCGAACTCAAAACCAAGCCCACACAGCACACGGTGCAAAAACTGCGCGAAATTGGTATTCAGCCCGATGCCTTGTTGTGCCGCGCCGACCGCATGATTCCAGACGAAGAGAAAGACAAGATTTCTCTGTTCACCAATGTTCAAACATGGGGCGTCATCTCGATGCCCGATGTCGACACCATCTACAAAGTGCCGCGTGTCTTGCACGAACAAGGCCTTGACGCACTCATCTGCGATCGCTTGCACATCAACACGCAGCCGGCTAGCCTCAAACGCTGGGACGACTTGGTGTATGAAACCGAGCACCCTCAAGGCGAAGTGAGCATTGCCATGGTGGGCAAATATGTCGAGCTGTCTGACAGCTACAAGTCGGTCAACGAAGCTTTGCGCCATGCCGGCATGCGCAACCATGTGCGCGTCAAAATTGAGCACATCGACTCTGAAACCATCACCCCAGAAACAGTGGCCCAACTGGCCAAATTTGATGGCATCTTGGTGCCCGGCGGTTTTGGCAAACGCGGCATTGAGGGCAAAATTCAAACCGCTCGTTTTGCACGTGAAGGCAAGGTGCCCTACCTTGGCATTTGCTTAGGCATGCAAGTGGCCACCATTGAATATGCGCGCAATGTGGCAGGCATGCAAGACGCCAACAGCACCGAGTTTGAGCCCGATACACCCTTTCCCGTCATTGCGCTCATCAACGAATGGAAAGATGCCGACGGCACCATCCAAGTTCGCGATGCGCAATCCGATTTGGGCGGCACCATGCGTTTAGGTGCACAAAGCTCTGACGTATCAGCAGACACCTTGGCTCGGCAAATTTACGGCCCAGTGGTCACAGAACGTCATCGCCACCGCTATGAAGCCAACGTCAATTATTTGGACACTTTGCGTCAAGCCGGTTTGGTCATCTCTGCCCTCACTCAGCGTGAACAACTGACTGAAATCATGGAGCTACCCACTTCTGTTCACCCGTGGTTTGTTGGGGTGCAGTTTCATCCGGAATTCAAATCAACCCCATGGGATGGCCACCCTTTGTTCAATGCTTTTATCAAAGCATCGATCGATCATCAACAAGGCGCGAAGCACTTGAAAGCCGTGGCTTAATTTTCCGCGACAACCTAGCAAGATACCAGGAACACCATGAAACTTTGCGGATTTAATGTTGGCCTTGACCATCGCTTCTTTTTGATTGCTGGCCCTTGCGTCATTGAGTCTGAGCAGTTGCAAATGGACACCGCAGGCACCTTGAAGGAAATCACATCTGCACTGGGCATTCCGTTTATCTTCAAGAGCAGCTATGACAAGGCCAACCGTTCTTCGGGCAGCACTTTTCGCGGCCCAGGCATGGAAAAAGGCTTGGAAATTTTGGCCAAAGTCAAACGTGAACTGCACTTACCCATCCTCACCGATGTGCACACCGAAGCCGATATTTCGGCAGTTGCTGCTGTGGTTGACGTGCTTCAAACGCCAGCCTTCTTGTGTCGCCAGACAGATTTCATTCGTGCCGTAGCCCAATCTGGCAAACCGGTGAACATCAAAAAGGGGCAGTTTTTAGCGCCTCACGACATGAAGAATGTCATTGACAAAGCACGTGCAGCAGCTCGCGATGCCGGCCTGCCCGAAGACAACTTCATGGCTTGTGAGCGCGGCGCCAGTTTTGGTTACAACAACTTGGTGTCCGACATGCGCAGCTTGGCCATCATGCGTGAAACGGGCGCTCCCGTGGTGTTTGACGCCACTCACTCCGTTCAGTTACCAGGCGGCCAAGGCACCAGTTCTGGCGGCATGCGAGAAATGGTACCCGTGCTGTCGAGGGCTGCTGTGGCTGTGGGCGTGGCTGGCTTGTTCATGGAAACACACCCCAACCCAGCCGTGGCCATGTCTGACGGCCCCAATGCCGTCCCCCTGCATCACATGAAAGCCCTGCTGGAAACATTGCTCGAGCTCGATGCCGTGACCAAAAAGAATCCATTTTTAGAAAATATATTTAATTAAGAGAGAAGTCAAAATGAGTGCGATTGTTGACATTGTGGGCCGCGAAATCTTAGACAGCCGCGGCAACCCTACCGTTGAATGCGATGTGTTACTGGAGTCCGGCGTGATGGGCCGTGCTGCGGTTCCTTCTGGCGCTTCTACGGGCAGTCGCGAAGCCATTGAATTGAGAGATGGCGATCAAAGCCGCTACCTTGGCAGAGGTGTCTTAAAAGCGGTTGAGCACATCAATACCGAAATTTCTGAAGCCGTATTGGGCTTGGATGCCTCCGAGCAGTCTTTTTTAGACAAGACTCTGATCGACTTAGACGGCACCGAGAACAAAAGCCGCTTGGGCGCCAATGCCATGTTGGCCGTGTCCATGGCTGTGGCCCGTGCCGCTGCTGAAGAATCTGGTTTGCCTTTGTACCGTTACTTTGGCGGCATGAACGCTTGCCAATTGCCCGTGCCCATGATGAATGTCATCAACGGCGGCGCCCACGCCAACAACAACCTCGACTTGCAAGAGTTCATGATCATTCCTGTGGGCGCACCCAGCTTTCGCGAAGCCGTGCGTTACGGCGCCGAAGTGTTTCACGCTTTGAAGAAAATCATTCACGACAAAGGCATGAGTGTGGCGGTGGGTGACGAAGGTGGCTTTGCCCCCAACGTGCCCAGCCATGAAGCTGCCATCCAAATGATATTGGACGCCATCAGCGCAGCGGGCTACACCGCTGGCGAGCAAATTGCCATTGGCCTAGACTGCGCTGCCAGCGAGTTTTACAAAGATGGCAAGTACGAGCTGGAAGGCGAAAGCTTGTCCTTAACAGGCGAGCAGTGGATCGACATGTTGGCCACTTGGGTCGACAAATACCCCATCATCAGCATTGAAGACGGCATGGCTGAAGGAGACTGGGACGGCTGGAAGCTGCTCACAGAGCGTTTGGGCAAAAAAGTTCAAATCGTGGGCGACGACTTGTTTGTCACCAACACCAAGATTTTGAAAGAAGGCATCGACAAAGGCATTGCCAATTCGATCCTTATCAAAATCAACCAGATTGGCACCCTGACCGAAACCTTTGCCGCCATTGAAATGGCCAAGCGCGCCGGCTACACCGCCGTCATCAGCCACCGCTCTGGCGAAACCGAAGATTCCACCATCGCAGACATTGCGGTGGGCTTGAACGCTGGCCAAATCAAAACTGGCTCTATGAGCCGCAGCGATCGCATGGCCAAGTACAACCAATTGCTGCGCATTGAAGAAGACTTGGGCGATGTGGCAGAGTACCCTGGTCGTACAGCGTTTTACAATCTGCGCTAACATTTCTAGATAGCCCTATTCGATGCTCATGGACAACCGCTTACTGCCAGCCGCCTTGATCGCTCTGCTGCTTATATTGCAGGGACAGATTTGGCTTGGCAAAGGCAGTGTGCCCACGGTCATCGACCTTGAGTACAAAATTAAAGAACAAAACGAGTTAAATGCCAAAGCCAAGCGCATCAATGGCCAACTCAACTCCGAAGTGAACGACCTCAAAGAAGGTTTGAACACGGTTGAAGAGCGTGCCCGTCATGAACTCGGCATGGTCAAGGCCAACGAGATATTTGTTCAAATCGAAAAATGATCAATCCGGTCGAATTGGCCGGCTTCGTTTTGTCGTTGGCAATGGTTTATTGCAACATCAAAGAAATTCACTGGGGATGGCCTCTGGCCATTTTGAGTTCTCTGCTGTATGGAACAGTTTTCTGGAACAGCCAACTTTATGGTGAAGCCTGTTTGCAAATCATGTTCGTTTTGACAGCGGCTTGGGGTTGGCAACAGTGGCTTAGAGGAAGCGCGTCAGCCCCGATTGGGACTGACGCAGATGCAAGCCCAGCGCCATTGGCAAAAGCCAAGCTTTACGTGAGTGGCTTACAGGCTTCTGAGCGACGAGTTGCCTTCATTGCCACCTTGTTGGCTTGGCCTTCATTGTCATTTTTCCTGCATCGCTACACCGACAGTGATGTGGCCGTTTGGGATGGCTTGGTCACGGCACTGAGTTTGTTGGGACAATATTTATTGGGTCGCAAAAAAATTGAAACTTGGTGGGTCTGGATGCTTGTCAATGTTCTCACCGTTGGCCTGATGATCGAAAAGTCTTTGTGGTTGACGGCCGTGCTGTATGGCATTTTTGCCGTGCTTAGTTTCATCGGCCTTCAAGCTTGGCGACGCCATGAGCACTAGGGTCATTCGAGTTGCGCTGCTGGGCGCAGAAAGTACTGGCAAAACCAGCTTGAGTCAGTACATCACCGAGGCCTTGTTGGCGCAAGGGCAGATGGCAACTTACGTTCCCGAAGTACTGCGCGAGTGGTGCCAAATGTATGGCCGAACACCTGCTTTTCATGAGCAACGTGATATTACCAAGCAACAAGCAGAGCGAATTTTTTCGATTCAAGAAGGCTGGGTCATTGCCGACACCACGCCTTTGATGACCGCCGTTTACAGCGACTATGTATTTAAAGACCCGTCTTTGTACGAGGAGGCTCTTGGGCTACAAGCCCAATTTGATTTAACGCTGGTCATGGGACTCGACGTGGCTTGGGTGCCAGACGGTTTACAGCGTGATGGCGAGCATGTGCGGCAACCGGTGGAC
>SXXD01000089.1 GCA_005789685.1 Burkholderiales bacterium | reverse complement strand
GGCATGTACGCCTACTCCAATATTTTGTCCGCCATCATTCACCGAGACAAAACAGGCGAAGGCTCGCACATTGACGTGTCCATGTTGGAGTCCCTCACTGAGTGGATGGGATTTCCCATGTACTACGCCATGGACGGTGCATCGCCCCCGCCTCGCAGTGCAGCATCGCATGCCACCATTTATCCTTACGGGCCTTTTGCAGCAGGCGGCGCACTAGACCCCAAAACTTTGACAAGCCCCGAAGACCAGGGCACTGTGATGCTGGGTTTGCAAAACGAACGTGAATGGGTCTTGTTTTGCAAGCATGTGATGCTGCAAGAGAACCTAACTCAAGATCTACGGTTCGAGAGCAATGCCAAGCGCAATGAACATCGACAAGCCTTGGAAGCCCTCATCTTGGAAGTGTTTTCAAATTTAACCGTTCAACAGGTGATTGAACGTTTAGAGACTGCTCAAATTGCCAACGCAAGAATGAACACCATGGCAGATTTGTGGGCCCACCCTCAACTGAAAGCACGAGATCGTTGGGTGAACGTGCCCTCTTCGTCCGGCGATTTGCCAGCCTTGCTACCGCCAGGACGCCAAACATCTTTTGACTATCGAATGGACCCCATTCCAACATTGGGCGAACACACAGAAAAAATCCTAAAAGAGCTAGGAATGTCGCTGAAATAATTGGGGTCAGAGCAACATTAATTTCCAATCAAAGGTGATAAAGGCTAAGGGGGGCTGACGATTTGTGGTACCCCACCATGAGGAAGCCCCCCTTAGCCTTTATCACCTTTGATTGGAAATTAATGTTTATCTGACCCCAATTATTAAAGTGCGATATAGTTGATCTCATTTATATTTGACGCTATGCATCGCTTCTTTATCACTAGGGTGTTCTTTTTGACGCTTGGCGTTTTTGCACAAGACGTCGGTGTCGGAAGCCCCGCAGAGCCCGGTATCAGTGCCCAATCCAGTGTCATTCAGCGTGTCGAAATTGTAGCCAGACAAGGCTCTACCGAATTGCGCCGTGCTGCCAGTTTTGCAAAACAAATTTATGGCCGTGAAGAACTAGACCGCTACGGCGATACCAATGCACTGGATGTCATGCGGCGCCTGCCCGGTGTGAACGTTGACAGCGGCGGCCCGCGCATGCGCGGTCTTGGTTCGGGCTATACACAAATTCTGATCAATGGTGACCCCGCCCCGCCAGGCTTTAACTTAGACCAATTGAGCCCGTCCCAAATTGAGCGCATTGAAGTCATCAAGGCTGCGACCGCTGAACAAAGTGCTCAAGCCGTTGCTGGTTCGATCAATGTCATTCTGAAAGAGACTTCACGCCGCTCGCTGAGCAGTTTGCGCTTAGGGCTTGCCAGTGGCAAAGACAGGCCCTTGGCCAATGTCAATTATTCAATCAGTGAATCTGTAGGTCCCTTCAACATGGCCTTGCCCGTTTCGCTTTTCGAATGGAATCGCGAAATTCGCAATACGGTTGATCGCAAAATGGCAGGCAGCGATGGGCAAACTGCCGTCTCTGAGCAGCTTGGAAAAATCAACTCTTGGGGCTGGGGTTACAACGTCGCTCCCCGTTTTAATTACAAAGTGAGTGACGAGCAAACCATTGCATTGGCTACATTTTTCCAAAAAGGCTATTGGAACAACCGCACCGACTACACCAATCGCGCCGTGCTAGGCAACCCCATCTTTGACGACAATGCCATTCAAAATGGCTATTGGGAAAATCGCCGCGGCAACCTCACCTGGATTAACCGTTTCAGCGAAGACCAACGGATTGAAATCAAGGCAGGCGTTCAACAGTCGCGCTCTGCTTTTGATTTGCGCAATCTGCGCGTAGGCGCAACACAGCTGCAAACCGCGGGCAGTAACCAAGACGATGCCATCACCCAAGCTGGCAAATACAGCCAACTGCTGGGCAGCGCGCACACTTTAACGGCGGGTTGGGATTTGGAAAATCGTGAACGGCTTGAACGGCGCACCACCACGAATGGCGCAGGCATTGCACTCTTGCCCATTTTTGAAGGCCAAGCCTTTGAAGCGCAAATGCGCAGACAGGCCTACTACATTCAAGACGAGTGGGAAATTTCTCCCCAGTGGCAACTCAATTTAGGGCTGCGCAATGAGCGCATTTCATCTGAAAGTAAAAATGCAGCCCTGCCTGTCACCAATGTGAGCAGTGTGCTTTCTCCGCTTGCGCACGTCACCTACAAATTTGACCCCAAGAGTCGTGACATGGTGCGTGCAAGCTTAACCCGCAGTTACAAAGCGGCTGGCCTTAACGCCTTGTTGGCCCGCCCCATTGTCAATGGCGCCTACACCAACACCAGCCAGACCAACACCTATTTGGCACCCGACCGCATCGGCAACCCCACTCTCACTCCCGAGTTGGCCACTGGCCTAGACATTGCCTATGAAAATTATTTAAGCAATGATGGTATTTTCAGTGTTGGCATTTTTCATCGCAACCTGACCAATGTGGTTAGAAACTTAACTGAATTGCGCAATGTGTCATGGGCCTCTGCGCCGCGTTGGATTACACAACCTCAAAACTTTTCGGACGCAACAACCAGTGGGCTTGAGTTTGAACTGCGCGGCCGCGCTTCAGACTTGATGCCACAGCTCATGGGCAACGCCAAAGCGCTCAACCTTCGGTCTTCACTTAGCTTTTACCGTTCAAGCATTGCAGCCCTGCCCGGCCCCAACAACCGACTTGACGGCCAACAGCCATGGTCGGCTAATTTAGGCTTTGATCAGCGCATCAGTGGCTTGCCATTGAGTGTGGGCGGCAACCTGAGCATCACGCCTGGCTACGACACACGCCAGACTGCCGAGCAGTATTTCAAGCGCTCAAGCACAAAGGGCATTGACTTGTTTGCCATGATGCCCCTGAGCCCCACCATGTCAATAAGGGCCGCAGCCAGTGCTGGCGTTCAGCAGTTTGGCCCGCCCAACGGAAGCACCCAAACCTTGCTTTCAAACGGTGACTACATACTGACTGATCGGTATGCAAAGCCACAGTTGAATATCACCCTTGATATGCGACTCTAAAGACACGACCAAATTGAACCTCCGAGCGAGCGAGGTGCGTTGACACAAATACCAAGGGCTGTCTTTCAGACCGCCATGACATCAGGGTTTTTTGGTTTTGAACTTCTGAATGCTTTCTTTCAAGTCTTGAAACTCTTCACATCCAAACCTACAGGCTTTGTCTAATCGGGCAAGCATTTTCTCAGCGCCGGCCAGGTCATTTTTAAGCAGCAACAATTCTCCGTAATATTCCAACGCACCTCTGTGATTGGCATCCAAGCTCAAAGCCGATAGGTAGAATTTTTCAGCCTCAGTCAAATTAGGAACTGCTTTTTTTCTAAGGCTATAGCCCATTAAGTTATGCCAGTCAGCCGATTTTTTGAGATCAGCCTCGGTCAACAAATCAACGGCCTTTTCATAATTGCCAGCTTTGATGGCATTTCTGGCGGGCTGAAGTATTGAAGAAGCCGACTTGGCTGCAGGCTGTGTCGGCTCTGAATCTGCAGACCACGCCTGACAAGAAAAAACGAGTAAAGATGCAATTAGAATATTTTTCATTTTCCAAGCGGTCCTTTATTAAGTTCTTGCAGCATATTAGACAAAGTACTCTTTTGCTTTGAATCTGAGGCCTCATGCATGGCATCCTCCAAAACGGCGCTGATATCTTCGGCTGCCACCAACTCCATGTCCCAGTTGGGAAACAGCCTTTCACGAAACTCATCTTCTTTTGTAAGTAGCACAACATCAGAGTGGCGAGAATCTGCAGAAATCATCTTGTACAAACTGCTCACGTTGTCCTTGGGACCTTCCAACCATTGAAAGAAGATGCCGCTGCCAAAGACCAACAACCCGGTAATACCAAATCTGGGATTATGGTGTTTGGCTGTGGCAATTATTTTTTCGAGCGCCTCTTTGTCCATGTGATGAGCAGCTTTGCTACAGTACACAATGTGATGGATAGATTGCGTTGATTGGCCTTCGTCATTTTGCATGTCTAGAGTATGCCTCAGAGAAACAAATACAGGTAGAGTCAGCAGAGTTCAAAGGGATTAGAGTCGATCAGCAATTTTTTTGGCCAACAACGGTCTTAAATTGGCATGGACGAACTTGCCAAACAAAGTATGGCTACTTCCCTGTCGCAATTGAATAATTTCATTCAAATGTCTCACAGTATCTACTCGGGTCAATGAGCGAACAAGTTGCATTTGAGAAATTTTTAAACCAACTTTGCTTTCTATTCTGACGCTGTTGCCCTCAACAGTTAATTTTTCGTAATCGTTGGCGTGAATGGCGTTGTAAACATAGGCAAACATCAGTACTGCAATTTCTACCAGTGAAAAAGGCAGGATCAGCGTAGCGCCGGCAACATAGAATCCAGCGCCAATCAGCAAGGAAACAAAACCCAAACCTATAAAAATCCAAGCCATTGTGGCCGGAGAGATTGAAATGTTTCTCTTGAGGTGCCAGACCCAAGCCGAGCCGTGACTTTGGCCAAGAATGTTTTCAGAAACAGGTGCATCAATTTTTTTGAGAAATAGATGACTTTCCATAAAAATTTCCAAATACTGTATTGAAATGCAGATTTTTACATTTCAATTCAGCTTTCAATCTATGCAGCCTGCAAATTTAAAAAATTCGACAAGTCAAAAATTGAATTGGGTGCAGCAGGTATCTTCCGGGTTGGCAGGGGCTTGAAGTTCATTGCCAAAGACTTTGTTGGCTTGGCAACGGGCGAATCAATGTACTTGGGTACCAATTGAGCCAATGGATAAGACTGGAGAAACTCTTTTTCGATCTGCGAAGCTTTCTGTGCGATGTCATTTGTTGCGCAGGTCTCGGAAGAAGCCTGCCCTTTGTACGAAGCAGCATTTGGCGAACAAAATGACACAGCGGCATCCCAAACGGACAGGTCGGTCAAAGGAACGCAGAGTTGGTAACCACCGCCAGGGCCACGAGTGGCTCGGATAAGGCCTTGCTCTCTTGCATCTCTCAAGATACCTTCTATGTAAGACAAAGAAACATTCGTCATAGATGCGATTGCATCTGCGGTGATGGTTCTGTGACTTGGCGTCTGAGCGATCAAAATAATGACGTTTAAACCTAGAGTTGAGCGTTTAGTAAGCATCGTGTTTCCTTTAAGTTGCACGAAATTTATCACTTAATTAGATTTTTGTTGTTCAAATCTTCAAATATTCAATATAATCTACTCAAAATTCATTCAAAATACCAAACATGACAAAAGATACTCAACAATCGCGTAGCTTTCACAAAATCGGAGCAGTGTCCAGCCTCAGTGGCGTGCCAACCCCAACACTTCGCGTTTGGGAGGTGCGTTACCAAACCTTTCAACCCCACAAAACGGAAAGCAAGCACCGCTTGTTTACGGACGACGATGTTTTAAAGGCAACGCTGCTAAAACGACTGACAGAACAAGGCCATGGCATTAGCAGTATTGCCAAACTGAGCACCACAGATTTGAACAATTTATTGCAGCAACAACAAGAAACCAATCAGAGAAAAGCAAGGGCGGACTCGCAAGTTCAGTCTGTGTCTGTGGCAGTCGTTGGGCTCGCCCTGGCAGCCCGAATTGAATCAAAAAAATTCACCTTCAGCTTTAACAATCAGGCCATTCGCATTACGGATATTTTTACCAACGTGACAGAGGCCCTGTCGGCCAAGTTTCAAGAAAAATCTCAAATTCTCATCATTTACACAAACTCTTTGCACGCTGGCGTTCAGGTTGACATTCACCGCTTGGCCGAAATCAACCATGCCTTGCAAGTCATCGTGCTTTATAACTACGGCCAAGAGCCCATCATTGAATCTATGAAACGCTGCGGCATGATTGTTCGCAGAGAGCCCATCAGCGATTCAGATTTAGCCGACCTGATCAACTCAGTGCGCGTTGTAAATACTGAATCTGGCACCGCAGGATTAACTTCTGGCATGCTCATTCCTCCCAGAAAGTACGACGACATTGAGCTCATGCGTGTTGCCGGCATATCGACCAACGTGTTGTGCGAATGTCCTAAGCACGTTGCAGAAATCATCACGCAACTGGCTAGCTTTGAACAATACAGCCGCGAATGCTTGAACAATTCAACAGAAGATGCACACTTACACTCTTACCTCAGTACAGTCTCTGGCTCTGCCAGGGCTCTTTTTGAGTCTGCACTAGAGATGGTCGCCAAGCATGAAGGCATTGATCTCAAAGTATCACCTAAAAATTCTGATTTCTCTTAAAAGGCTGCAACATGTTATTTTCATTTTCCCTCTTGCGCCGTAGTTTGGTAGCTGCCGCATTTGGCCTGCTTGCCAGTTCAGTCGTTCAAGCCAACGGGCCAGTTCGTGTTGGGTCCAAAATCGATACCGAAGGCAAGTTGCTTGGCAACATCATAGTGCTGGCACTTGAGGCTAACGGCATCAAGACTGAAAACAAGGTATCGCTTGGCAACACCAAAATAGTTCGCACCGCACTTGTTGCCGGTGAAATTGACATCTACCCCGAATACACCGGCAATGGCGCCTTCATGCTGGGCGCCGAAAAAAGTCCAGCCTGGAAGGACCTTCGAGCAGGTTACGAATTGGCCAAGAAAATGGATTTTGAGAAAAACAAAATTATGTGGCTAGAGCCCGCCAATGCCAACAACACGTGGGCCATTGCCATACGCAAAGACCTGGCCACTGCCAACCAACTGCGCAGCATGGACGATCTAGGTCGCTACATCGCCAAGGGCGGTACTTTCAAGCTAGCCGCATCCGCCGAGTTCATGGAGCGAACCGACGCTATGCCTGCATTTCAGACGGCTTACGGATTCAAACTGCGCGCTGACCAAGCCCTTGTTTTGGCGGGAGGTGACACAGCCGCCACCATCAAGGCTGCTGCAGAAAAAACATCGGGTGTGAACGCTGCAATGGCTTATGGCACAGACGGGCCCTTGGCCGCGCTGGGCCTGTTGGTCATGGAAGATCCTAAGGGCGTACAGCCGGTCTATGCGCCGGCACCCTTGGTCCGTGAGGAAGTGCTCAAGCGTCACCCCGCCATTGCCACCATATTGGCCCCCATCTTCAAATCGCTTGACACGCCTACCCTGCAAATGCTGAATGCGCGCATTCAATTGGAAGGTCAAGACCCGCGCAAAGTGGCAAGCGGCTACCTCCAAAGCAAGGGGTTTCTGAAGTAAATTCATCATGTCACTGTCGCTCGTGCAACGCTCCAACCCGGTGCTAGCGCTCTATGCGGCAGTGGCCATTGCCGCTGCAGGCGGCCTGCCATTTTTGCGAGTTGCTCCCAACCGACTGCTCTCTGGCGAGCCCATTTATTTATGGGATGTGTTGCAGCAAGTGGGCAGCCAACAAATTGATGCATTGCTGTTGGGCCTAGTTGTGTTGCTGTGCATTGCCGTTTGGCAATCCGGTCAACGCGTCACACAAGCATTGCTTATTTTGACAATGGCCGCTAGCCTATCTGGCGTGTGGTTGCTGGCTGGCCAGTTTGCCAGCAGTGCCATCCAAGCAGAAAACCCTTTGAAGCGAACAACGCTAGGCGCTGGGTTTTGGACACTGGCCGCATTGGCTTGGTTAATTGCCCTTGACGCCATTGCGCGTCTTCAACGGCCAACTTTGTCGCGCCTGTTTCTACAGAGTGCTTTTTTTCTGCCGCTTTTGATCTTGTTGAATGAGGGACAGCACTTGTCCATCGCTCAAGAGTATGTCAATCAGCGCGGTGTTTTCGGGCCTGCCATTCTGCGTCATCTTCAAATCGTCTTTTTAGCCGTGGTACCGGCCTTGGTCATTGGCTTGTTGCTGGCTTGGCGCATGACCCAAACACGAAGTTTGCGGCAAGCCCTGTTTCCCATTCTCAATGT
>SXXD01000088.1 GCA_005789685.1 Burkholderiales bacterium | reverse complement strand
CCTTCGTCGCGATACTGCGTGACAGGTTTGGCACCATTGCGCTTGCTCAATTTTTCGCCCTGCTCATTGAGCACAGTGGGCAAGTGCGCATACACAGGCTCCTCTTTGCCCAAGGCTTTGAAAATATTAATTTGGCGCGGCGTGTTGTTCACATGGTCGTCACCGCGAATGACGTGCGTGATGGCCATGTCGATGTCATCTACCACCACACAAAAGTTATAGGTGGGTGTGCCGTCAGGGCGCGCAATGACCAAGTCATCAAGTTCTTGGTTGCTGATTTCAATGCGGCCCTTGACCTTGTCGTCCCATGCCACCACACCGTCGATCGGATTTTTAAATCGCAGCACAGGCTTCACACCTTCAGGAACCGGGGGCAAGGTCTTGCCTGGCTCTGGTCGCCAAGTGCCGTCATAGCGGGGCTTTTCTTTGGCAGCCATTTGTTGTTCGCGCAAAGCATCCAGTGCTTCAATGCTCATGTAGCAAGGATATACCTGCCCCGTGGCTTGAAGTTCAGCCAACACTTGCTTGTAACGGTCCATGCGCTGCATTTGGTAGAAAGGACCTTCATCGGGATTCATGCCGAGCCACGCCATGCCCTCCAAAATCACATCGACCGAAGCTTGGTTGGATCGTTCTAAATCGGTATCTTCAATGCGCAAAATAAAGATACCGCCTTGTGCCTTGGCGAAAGCCCAAGGGTACAAAGCAGACCGAATGTTACCCAGGTGAATAAAGCCTGTGGGAGAAGGCGCAAAGCGCGTGCGGACTGACTTTTGAATAGATGACATTGTGTAATTCGAATTAGAGGGCAGAGAAGCCGCGCAAGAAATCTGCTTTCAAGTCATCGAGGTGCTCTAGGCCAACTGCCACACGAATCAAACTTTGCTGGATGCCGGCCACTTGTCTTTGCGACTCGGTGAGGCGGCCATGTGAAGTACTGGCAGGATGTGCCACCAATGTTTTGACGTCGCCTAAATTGGTGCACAAAGAAACAGTTCGCATGGCGTTCATGACTTTGAAAGCATTCTCGCGTCCTTGATCAGCCGATTGCGCTTTGACTTCAAAAGAAAGCACCGCACCACCCATGCCCGATTGTTGAGCCATGGCCAATGCGTGCTGAGGATGACTCTTTAAACCAGGATAAAAAACACGAGCAACTTGCGACTGCGCTTCCAACCACTGCGCCAAGGCCATGGTCTGCTCGGATTGGGCTTTCATGCGGATACCCAAGGTCTCCAAACCTTTTAAAACCACCCAAGCATTGAAGGGCGCCAAGGTCATGCCTGCACTTCTCATAACCGGGCCAAAGACATCGTCAATCAAGGCCTTGGAGCCGCACAATGCGCCAGCCATGACACGGCCTTGACCATCTAAATATTTGGTACCAGAGTGAACGATCAAATCGGCACCCATTTCAAGAGGCCGCTGCAAAATAGGCGTGGCGAAACAATTGTCAACCACCAGCAATGCATGGCCAGCATGCGCGATTTCGGCCAAGGCTTTGATGTCGCACACCTCGGTGAGGGGGTTGGTGGGTGTTTCAGCAAACAACAAACGGGTGTTCGCTTGCATGGCCGCTTTCCATTCCGCGACCTGAGTTTGAGAGACAAAGGTAGTTTGCACACCAAACTTGGCAAATTCACTGCCAATCAATTTGATGGTTGAGCCAAACATGGAGTGAGAGCAGATGACGTGATCGCCGCTTTTCAGCAAACCCAAGCACATGAGCAAAATGGCAGACATGCCTGTCGATGTGGCAATACATGCCTCGGCACCCTCCAAGGCCGCCAACCGCACTTCCAAACTGGCCACAGTTGGGTTGCCAAGACGGGCATAGGTATAGCCCTCTTCCTCACCCGCAAAGCGGCGCGCCGCTGTTTCGGCATCGGGCTGAACGTATCCGCTGGTGAGGTACATCGCCTCAGAATTTTCGCCATACTGGCTGCGATCGACTGCTGCCCTGACAGCCAAGGTATCGATGTGGAGATTTTCAGGCAATGGGTGTTGGCTCATATCGGGCTCAAAATTTTTTCGAAAATAGATGATTCAAAATTGCGCTTAGCTGGCATTTGGCAAAGCCAAGCGCGAACGGTCGGAGTCGGCTTCTGACTCATCTTGTTGAGACGGCCGATTTTCGTTCAAGCGTTCAATGTCTGCTGCAGACACATCGCCAGTGACGTAGATACCGTCGAAGCAGGAAGCATCGAAGCCTTGTACTTTGGGAAAGCCGGGCAAAACAGCGCTGGCTACAGCCAGCTTCATGGCGTCTACATCTTGGTAAATGAGTGCATCACAGTCGATGATTTGTCGAATTTCATCGACCGATTTATTGTGCGCCACCAACTCATCTTTGGTCGGCATGTCAATGCCATAGACATTGGGATAACGCACTGGCGGCGCAGCACTGGCCATGTAGACCTTCCGTGCTCCGGCCTCGCGCGCCATTTGCACAATTTCACGGCTTGTGGTGCCGCGCACAATGGAGTCGTCGACCAACAGCACGTTGCGGCCCTTGAACTCACTGGCAATGACATTGAGCTTTTGTCGTACCGACTTCTTGCGAACAGCCTGCCCAGGCATGATAAAAGTTCTGCCTACATAACGATTTTTGACGAAGCCTTCGCGATACGGCAACCCAAGCAATTGCGCAAGTTGTGCAGCACTGGGCCGGCTGGACTCAGGAATGGGAATGACCACATCGAT
>SXXD01000087.1 GCA_005789685.1 Burkholderiales bacterium | reverse complement strand
GGCGAAATTTAAACTGCCAGACATGCCCAAATGCAGCATCAAAATACCGCGGTCCATGTCCAACAAAAGGTACTTACCTCGGCGCCTCACGCCTAGCACACCTTGCCCCACCAAATGGGAGGGGGCAACACCCAAAGGCCACCTCAAAGGCTTGCCCATGTGCATGGCCAAAACCCGAGCTCCCGCTATCCGACTGGCAAAACTCAGCCTGGTGACTTCGACTTCTGGTAATTCAGGCATGGATACGCTTTAAATACGGGGTGAAATAGGTGAACTGGCGCTACTCTGCCGCAGCCCGTGGATTATGATGGCTTCATGAAGTATTGGTTCTCATCTTTGGCATTGGTCTGGGCGACAACAGGTGTTTGTGCCAAGCCACCCGTGCAAAACTCCAATCTCAATGCGGTTTTGTTTTATCAATTGCTGTTGGGCGAACTCAATGTGCAGGCCGGCGAACCCAGCTCAGGTTTTGCCATCATTTTGGATGCTGCACGCAAAACCAAGGACGAGGCCTTGTTTCAGCGCGCCACCGAACTGGCACTTCAATCTCGGTCTGGTGAGGCCGCTTTGCAGGCTGCCAGAAGTTGGAAGTCCAGCCTGCCAGAATCCAAAGAAGCCAGTCGCTATATTTTGCAAATTTTATTGGCACTCAACCGCATCGATGAAGCGGGGCGCACCTTAAAAGCCAGCATTGCCAGCTTACCCATCCAAGAGCAATCGGCCGCCATTGGCTCGATAACCCGTGTGTTTGGCCGTTTACAAGACAAAAATTTGGCCGCCAAAGTGGTCGAACAGGCGCTCAACTCAGCCATTCAAAACTCTGAAACCGCTGCAACCGCCTGGACTACCATTGGCCGCATGAAACGCGATGCCGGTGAAATTCAACCTGCTGCTGAGGCGGCTCGTGCGGGCCATGCTGCCAACCCAAAAGCACCAGGACCCATCATGTTGGCCATGAGCCTTCTGAGTGTGGTGCCCAATGAAGTTCAGCCCATGATTTCTCAGTACATGGCTGGCGATGCATTACCAGACTTGCGTCTTGGCTATGCGCGCACTCTGATTGATCTTGACCAAATGCAGCCCGCTATGGCCCAACTCAATCAACTCACTCAGCAGCATCCAAGCTTTGCCCCTGGCTGGTTGTTTTTAGGCTTGCTACAAAGTGATTTGTCGCAAGCGTTGCTGTCCGCTCAGTCTCTCAAGCAATACATCAAGCTGGCCGATAACGCCAAGGACCCCGATCAATCTGGCGGGCTGTCAGAAGCTTATTTGGCAT
Organism: Burkholderiales bacterium; assembly: GCA_005789685.1. Classification (GTDB taxonomy): domain Bacteria; phylum Pseudomonadota; class Gammaproteobacteria; order Burkholderiales; family Burkholderiaceae_C; genus Limnohabitans_A. The sequence goes on along the minus strand of SXXD01000087.1, from coordinate 2,101 downwards.
TGTCGCAAATGGCTCAAAAGCAAGGTCAGCTCACCCAAGCGGACGAGTGGTTGGCCCGCATTCCGCCCAATGCAGATCCGCTCAAAGTTGCAAGCAGGCGCGCTGCATTGTTGGCGCAGCAAGGGCGTAAATCCGATGGCCTAAAGCTCCTTGAACAAGTCAGGGTGAACACCCCCCAAGATGCACGGCTGAAGGCCTTGGCAATTTCACAATGGCTGCGCGAAGACAAGCAAATCAACGCCGCTTTGACCATCATTGAACAAGCCTTGGCAAAGTTTCCTGCTGACACAGATTTACAGTCTGAGATGGCCATGCTGTGCGAAAAGTTAGGCCGCTTTGACCAAATGGAAAGCCTTTTGCGCGGCATCATGAAAGTCAAACCCACAGACGCCCATGCATTCAACGCATTGGGCTATTCATTGGCCGATCGAAACATAAGGCTCAATGAAGCGCGCGAACTCATTCTCAAAGCCGTGCAATTAGCCCCCAAAGACCCCTTTATTCAAGACAGCTTGGGTTGGCTTGAGTACCGTGTGGGCAACACGGCGGAAGCCATCCGTATTTTGGAGGCCGCCTACAAAGCGCGCCCCGATGCCGAGATTGCGGCCCACTTAGGCGAGGTCTATTGGCAATCAGGCCAACAAGACAAAGCCGGCACCATTTGGCGCGAAGGCCTGATGCTCAAATCTGACAACGAAACCCTGCTTGATACCCTCAAGCAATTCAAATTCAAACCTTGATGGGCTAAGGGCGAGATGCGCAAAAATCGTTTGGTCTGGCTGTGTTTTTCAAGCATCTTTTTAATGGGCGCCTGTTCAACCCAACCTGCCGCAACTCAAAGCTTTACGCCACCGCCCGCCAACCCAGAAAATTCGCAAGTCGTCTCGGTTCAAGCCACCCCCATACCCCCAGCCTTTAAAGCGGGCAGATTTGCGTTACAAATTGACTCCCAACCGCCTCAATCTTTCATCACCTCCTTTGACTTAACGGGAGGCTGGCCAGAGGGCGCACTCAACATCTACAACCCCTTGGGAATGCAAATGGCGCGAGTCGAATGGACGGCGCAAAGTGCGCGTCTTTTGCAAGGCAATCAAGTGCGTGAATCAAGCAGCCTTGAGCGTTTGGTCTTGGAGCTCACGGGTGCTCAACTGCCCACCGCCGCTTTGGTTGATTGGCTGTCAGGCAAACCCACACCCGCTGAAGGCTGGAACGTCGACGTCAGCGAATGGCACTTGCGTCGCTTGGTTCTGGAGAGGGTTCAGCCAACGCCGCGAACCGTGCTGCGAATTGCCTTTGAATCATGACGTCTTTGCACCAAGTTTTAGCGCCCGCCAAGCTCAATTTGTTTTTGCACATCACAGGCCGAAAAGACAACGGCTATCACCTGTTGCAATCGGTGTTCATGCTCATTGATTGGTATGACACTTTGCACTTTGACCTTCGGCGGGATGGCCAAGTCAGCCGCGAAGATCTGACCTTGAAACTGCCAGAAGATGACCTCATTACTCGTGCCGCCAGGCTTTTACAACAGGCCAGTGGCACCTCCTTGGGTGCTCACATCGCCATTGAAAAATCCATTCCAGCGCAAGCCGGCATGGGCGGCGGATCTTCCGATGCGGCAACCTGCCTGCTGGCATTGAACAAGCTTTGGAATCTGAATTTCAGGGTCAATCAACTGGCCGAACTGGGTTTGAAACTTGGGGCCGATGTACCGTTTTTTCTCAGAGGAGAAAATGCCTGGGTGGAAGGCGTGGGTGAAATCATCACACCCATTTCGGTGCCACCTGCCCAATTTGTCGTGGTCAAACCGCCAGACGGCCTGGAAACAGCCAAAATTTTTGGCTCTGAAGCCCTTAACCGAGATTCAAAGCCTGCTACAATTTCGGTCTTTGCAGCAAACCCGTTCGGCTTCGGCCACAACGACCTGCAACCAGTGGCTCAGCGCCTCTGCCCCCAAATCAGCGAAGCAATAGAATGGCTTGAAACAGCCAAACTAGAGTCAGCTGTTGTCAAAGGCAGAATGACAGGCTCCGGGAGTGCAGTGTTTGCGCAAGTGCCACGCGGCACGAATTTAAGCCAAATGCCTCAAGTTCCAACAACT
>SXXD01000086.1 GCA_005789685.1 Burkholderiales bacterium | reverse complement strand
TTTTGACAACATCATGCTCAAAACCAAAACCGTTGGCGCCAAGGCCACCAAGACTGGTATTGAGGTGACATTTGAATCTGCAGAGGAGGGCGTGGCAGCACCTGCGCCGCAAGTCTACGACATGGTCTTGCAGGCTGTGGGCCGCACACCCAACGGCAAGAAAATTGCGGCAGAAAAAGCTGGTGTGAGCGTGACAGACCGTGGTTTCATTCCTGTTGACATTCAAATGCGCACCAACGTGCCACATATCTTTGCGATTGGTGACATTGTGGGTCAGCCCATGTTGGCTCACAAAGCGGTTCATGAGGCGCATGTTGCAGCTGAAGTCATTGCAGGTGAAATTCAAGGCAACAAAGAGTTGGCAGCCAGTGCCTTCAATGCCCGCGTGATTCCAAGCGTGGCTTACACCGACCCCGAAGTGGCGTGGGTGGGCCTGACAGAAGATCAAGCCAAGGCGCAAGGCATCAAAGTCAAGAAGGGCCTGTTTCCATGGACGGCTTCAGGCCGCGCCATTGCCAATGGCCGTGACGAAGGCGTGACCAAGTTGTTGTTTGATGATTCACCCGAGGCGCATGGCCACGGCAAGATCTTGGGCGGCGGCATGGTGGGCACACATGCGGGTGACATGATTGGCGAAGTGGCCTTGGCCATCGAGATGGGCGCAGATGCCATCGACATTGGCAAAACCATTCACCCACACCCTACATTGGGCGAAAGCATTGGCATGGCAGCCGAGGTGGCGCATGGCAGTTGTACAGATCTGCCGCCTTCGAAGAGGTAATCTTTCAATAGCAGATTAAAAAACCGCCTGCGGGCGGTTTTTTCATGGGCGCAATAGATTCAATTTTTTCCTGGCTCATTTTGAAGTTTGTCCGCTTGAACCCTTCGAGCACCATTGAATCTCTTTTGCCAGTAGGCTTCACGCATGTCGTCCACCCGCACGGCTTTGCCTGGTCTGGGCGCATGAATGAATTTACCGTCACCCACATAAATACCTACATGGCTGAAGGTTCGTTTCAGTGTGTTGAAAAAAACCAAGTCGCCCGGCTTGAGTTCACTGCGACTGATTTCTTCTGTAGCATTGGCTTGATCTTCTGCTCTTCGGGGCAGAACCAAGCCCACAGACTTTTCATACATGTAGCGCACAAAGCCGCTGCAATCAAAGCCTTTTTCTTCGCTGGTTCCGCCCAGTTTATAGGGCACGCCCAGCAGCCCCATGGCTTGAATGACCAGTTCTGAGGCCTTGCCGCCGAAGGTGTTGCGGGCAGCCTGCAGGGGTCCACCCAACTGATTGCTAATTTGCTGCGTGAGTTGCCCGGTCAGTTGGGTGACCAAACCTCGCTCTTTAATCAGGCGGTCAAGGTCGTCCTCAACGGGAACCGCCATGGCCGCCGTTGTCAGAAATACCAGTCCACATAGAATCGAGCGCATAACTGATCAGTTTAATGCCATCCTCAAGGGCTGAACCCCCTGTTCTGTAAGAGCAAACTGAGATTTTGATTATTTTGCACCGAGGCCTGAATATGCTGCTTGAAGTTGAAACCTCTCAATTGGTTCTGGTTGATTACCAGTTGAAGTTAATGCCTGCCATGAAGGACGCACAAGCAGTCTGGCTGCGCGCTGAAACGCTGGCTCGGACCGCCAAGCTTCTGAATGTGCCTGTTTGGGCCACTGAACAAAATCCATCAGGTCTGGGCGAAACATCGCCAGAGATTCGTCAACATTGCCAGCGGGTGTTGGCCAAAATGGCTTTCAGTGGCGTGGAGGAGGGTTTGGGGGAATGGTTAAGCCCTCCTGCGCCTGCAGCGCCCAAGGGCAATGCTCGCAGCTTGCCACGGCACTTGCAAAAAACGGCTGAGAGCTCAGACGGCCCTTCAGTGGTGATTGCGGGTTGCGAAGCGCACGTGTGCTTGTTGCAAACAGCTTTGGATTTATTGGAGGACGAGTTTGATGTCTGGGTGGTGACAGATGCTTGCGCCTCGCGCAGCGACCGCGATCGAGACGCTGCATTTGACCGTTTGGCGGGCGCTGGGGCTGAACTTTTAACCACCGAAATGGTGTTGTTTGAATGGCTTCGATCAGCAGAAAACCCCGATTTCAAACAGGTTCAAACTTGGATCAAAGGCTTGGTTTAAGCTTCCTTCTCGAGCTTTCATGCCCAAAGTCAGTTTGCAGCAAGTCCCTCATGAATAATTATAAATTCAGAAGTCAGGCCCAGATTTAGGAGACACCATGGTTCAATATGCAGATTTTCACCAGCGTTCCATTCAGGATCGCGATGCTTTCTGGGCAGAGCAAGCCCACCACATTGAGTGGCACAAAGCCCCTCAAGAAATCTGTGACTACAGCAACCCGCCATTTGCGAAATGGTTCAAGGGCGGTGAAACCAACTTGTGTCACAACGCCATTGACCGCCATCTGAAAGACCGTGGCAATCAAGCTGCGTTGATTTTTGTCTCTACTGAAACCGACCAAGAAGTCACTTACACCTACAAGCAGTTGCATGCAGAAGTTCAACGCATGGCGGCGTCTTTGTTGTCATTGGGCGTCAAAAAAGGCGACCGAGTTTTGATTTACATGCCCATGATTGCAGAGGCTTCCTTTGCCATGTTGGCGTGCGCACGCATTGGCGCCAGTCACTCAGTGGTGTTTGGTGGTTTTGCGTCTGGTTCGTTGGCTTCGCGAATTGAAGATGCAAGCCCCAAGGTGATTGTCAGTGCTGATGCTGGTTCTCGGGGTGGCAAAGTCGTTGTCTACAAACCCTTGTTAGATGAGGCCATTCGATTGTCATCTCACAAGCCCGATTCAGTGGTGTTGGTTGAACGTGGCTTGGCAAGCATGGACATGACGGAGGGACGTGATTTGCTTTGGTCCACGCTGCGCGAAAAACACATGAACGACGTGGTGCCCTGCGAATGGGTCGATGCCACCCACCCAAGTTACACCTTGTATACCTCTGGTACGACGGGCAAGCCCAAAGGGGTTCAGCGTGACACGGGTGGCTATGCCGTGGCCCTCGCATCGAGCATCCCCAACATTTTTTGTGGTAAGCCAGGCGAAACATTTTTCTGCACCAGCGACATCGGTTGGGTGGTAGGTCACAGCTACATCATTTACGGTCCCTTGATTGGCGGCATGGCCACGATTCTTTACGAAGGCTTGCCCACACGCCCCGACGGCGGCATTTGGTGGCGCTTGGTTGAGAAGTACAAAGTGACCGTGATGTTCAGTGCGCCCACAGCCATTCGTGTGTTGAAAAAACAAGATCCGGCTTTGCTTAGCAAATACGATTTGTCCAGCTTGAAGGCCCTGTTTTTAGCGGGCGAGCCTTTGGACGAGCCCACTGCCAAGTGGATTTCCGAGGGTCTCGGCAAACCCATCATCGACAACTACTGGCAAACAGAATCGGGTTGGCCTATCTTGACGGTGTGCAACGGCATTGAAAAAACGCCCAGTAAATTTGGCTCTCCTGGTAAAGCCGTTTACGGCTACAACGTGAAGTTGTTAGACGATCAAACGGGTGAAGAACTGACGCAACCCCATCAAAAAGGCGTGGTGGCCATTGAAGGCCCTTTGCCACCTGGTTGCTTGCAAACCATTTGGGGTGATGACGAGCGTTTTGTCAAAACCTACTGGGCCACAGTGCCTGGTAAAACGATTTACTCCACCTTCGACTGGGGCATTAAAGACGAAGATGGTTATTTCTTTATCTTGGGACGCACCGATGATGTGATCAATGTCGCTGGCCATCGTTTGGGCACGCGCGAAATTGAAGAGAGCATTTCTGGTCATGCCGCAGTGGCAGAAGTGGCCGTGGTGGGTGTGGCCGATAGTTTGAAGGGACAAGTGGCCATGGCCTTTGCTGTTCTCAAAGACAACGCACTTTTGAATGATCCTCAAGTCTTGTTAAAACTTGAAGGTGAAATCATGAAGGTGGTCGACAACTCATTGGGTGCGGTGGCCAGACCTTCGCGCGTTCGTTTTGTGTCTGTTTTGCCTAAAACGCGAAGTGGCAAATTGCTGCGCCGAGCCATTCAAGCGGTTTGCGAAGGGCGAGACCCTGGCGACTTAACCACCATGGACGACCCTGCTGCATTGCTTCAAATATCAGATTTGGTTAAAGCGCCAAGTGCCTGATTTGTCATTGGGCTGACTTATGCCTGACGGGAAGGATCTGCATTCAATCCGTTTTTGTTGAATAAAACAGCTGATGTGGTGCAAATCAATGGGATAATGCGCAAGTTACTAAGGCCCTTCCCCATGCCACAGTCGCATCCGCCAACCGGTCCAGCCGTGTCGCGGAAGGTAGTTCAACCAACTAATGTTCCCTGAAGGGGAACGAAGGTCAGCGAAAAATGAGTGAGACTAAATCCGTCTACACCGCCTACCAAGGCAACACCTATCTCTTCGGAGGCAATGCGCCTTACGTCGAGGAAATGTACGAGAACTACCTGACCAATCCAGGCAGCGTTCCCGACAGTTGGCGCGAATACTTCGACGCTTTGCAACATGTCCCTGCTGTTGATGGCTCATCTGCCAAAGACGTTCCCCATTTACCCGTCATCAATGCTTTTGCCGAACGCGCAAAGCAAGGTGGTACCAAAGTCGTCATGGCCAGCGCCGATGCAGAAATGGGTCGCAAACGCACGGCTGCCCAGCAGCTCATCGCGGCATACCGCAATGTGGGCCAACGCTGGGCCGACCTTGACCCATTAAAGCGCACAGAGCGCCCCAACATTCCAGAGCTCGATCCTGCGTTTTATGGCTTCACTGATGCTGACCAAGAAACTGTGTTTGACACCAGCAACACCTTCTTCGGTAAAAACGCCATGCCCTTGCGCGAATTGCTCAATGCATTGCGCGCAACCTATTGCGGCACATTGGGCGCCGAATTCATGTACACCTCCGACCAAACTGAAAAGCGTTGGTGGCAGCAAAAGTTGGAAAGCATTCGCAGCAAACCCAATTTCAATGCAGATCAGAAAAAACACATCCTCGATCGCTTGACTGCGGCCGAAGGTTTAGAGCGGTTCCTGCACACCAAATATGTGGGTCAAAAACGTTTCTCTTTGGAAGGTGGAGAAACCTTCATTGCAGCCATTGACGAGCTCATCCAATCTGCGGGTGAAAAAGGCGTGCAAGAAATTGTGATTGGCATGGCCCACCGCGGCCGTTTGAATGTGCTGGTCAACGCCATGGGCAAATTGCCCAAAGACTTGTTCGCTGAGTTTGACCACACTGCGCCAGAAGAGTTGCCTGCCGGCGACGTCAAGTACCACCAAGGCTTCAGCTCTGACATCAGCACACGCGGCGGCCCTGTTCACTTGTCTTTGGCATTCAATCCATCGCACCTTGAAATTGTCAACCCAGTGGTTGAAGGTTCAGTGCGCGCCCGCATGGACCGACGTGCCGACCCTCTGGGCAAACAAGTATTGCCCGTGCTGGTGCACGGCGATGCAGCTTTTGCGGGTCAAGGTGTCAACCAAGAAACATTGGCTTTGGCTCAAACCCGTGGCTACTCCACAGGCGGCACAGTTCATATCATCATCAACAACCAAATTGGCTTTACGACTTCTGACCCCCGCGACATGGGCTCTACGCTGTACTGCACTGACATCGTCAAGATGGTTGAAGCACCTGTGTTGCACGTCAACGCAGACGATCCGGAAACAGCGGTGTTGGCCATGCAAATTGCGCTCGAGTACCGCATGACATTCAACAAGGATGTGGTTCTCGACATCATTTGCTTCCGCAAATTGGGACACAACGAGCAAGACACGCCTAGCCTGACACAGCCCTTGATGTACAAGAAAATTGGCGCACATCCTGGTACCCGCAAGTTATTCGCCGATCGTTTGGCCGCACAAGGCTTGGGCGACGCATTAGGTGACGACATGGTCAAGGCTTGCCGCGCCGCATTGGATGCAGGCAAGCACACCGACAGCGATCCTGTGCTGACCAACTTCAAAACTCAGTTCTCTGTTGACTGGGCGCCGTTCTTGAACCAGAAATGGACTGATGCAGGCAGCACTGCATTGCCCTTGGCTGAGTGGAAACGCATTTCTGAAAAAATCACCACCTTGCCAAGCAGTGTCACACCGCATCAGTTGGTGAAAAACGTATACGACAACCGTGCGGCCATGGGCCGTGGTGACATGCCCGTCGATTGGGGCATGGGCGAGCACATGGCTTTTGCTTCCTTGGTGGCCAGCGGTTATCCCGTCCGCTTGTCGGGTGAAGATTGCGGCCGTGGCACCTTCACACACCGACATGCTGTCATTCACGATCAAAACCGTGAGAAGTGGGACATTGGTACTTACGTGCCTTTGCAAAACGTTGCTGAAAATCAAGCGCCTTTTGTGGTCATCGACTCTATCTTGTCTGAAGAGGCTGTGCTTGGCTTTGAGTACGGCTACGCTTCCAACGATCCCAACACTTTGGTCATTTGGGAAGCTCAGTTCGGCGACTTC
>SXXD01000085.1 GCA_005789685.1 Burkholderiales bacterium | reverse complement strand
GGCGGTGCTGGGCGAGCAGCCGGAGCAGCGGCTCTGGGTGCAGCGGCGGCGGGTGCAGGTGCAGGTGCAGCTGCTCTTGGTGCGGGAGCAGGTGCAGGTGCAGCAGCTCTTGGAGCAGCGATAGCGCCATCGCAACCAGCAGCGGCTGTTGCCGGTGTCCAGTTAGCGTCGCGCCAGCATAGCTCGTTGGAGCCATTTTTCCAGGCTTGGCCAGTGCCATTGCGCCAGTTGTCTACGGTTTGCGCGCTTGCTGCAGTTGCCAAGGCAGCTGAAGCCAACACCATTGCCACTTTGATGAATTTTTTCATGGTTCTCCTCATGGGGATAAATACCGCAGACATCCTGCGAAAAAAGAGACGATTTGAATGACCATCACCCAAAACGTTGAAATCATTGTGCCATAGCTAAAGGCCAATTCCCCAATTTGGTGAAATCAGCATGATCAGGGTCAATTCAAAGCCAAGCATGTGTTGCAAATCAACGACACTCTTTGGACCTAAAATGGCAGTCTTTCACCCAGTGCGCCTGACCCCTCATGACCCAGTTTGCCAAAGAAACCCTTCCCATCAGTCTAGAAGAGGAAATGCGCCGCAGCTACCTCGACTACGCCATGAGCGTGATTGTGGGACGCGCCCTGCCCGATGCCCGAGACGGCCTCAAACCGGTCCATCGTCGCGTTTTGTTCGCCATGCACGAGTTGAACAACGATTGGAACCGCGCCTATAAAAAGTCTGCGCGTATTGTGGGTGACGTGATTGGCAAATACCACCCCCACGGCGACCAATCTGTCTATGACACCATCGTTCGCATGGCGCAAGATTTTTCGATGCGACACATGCTGGTAGACGGTCAGGGCAACTTTGGATCAGTCGACGGCGACAACGCAGCGGCCATGAGATACACCGAAATTCGCTTGGCCAAAATTGCCCACGAAATGTTGGCCGACATCGACAAAGAAACCGTCGACTTTGGCCCCAACTATGACGGCTCTGAAAAAGAGCCTTTGGTGCTTCCAAGCCGCATTCCCAATCTATTGGTGAACGGCTCTGGCGGCATTGCGGTCGGCATGGCGACCAATATTCCACCTCATAATTTGAACGAAGTGGTTGACGCTTGCTTGCACATGCTGCGCAACCCGGGTGCCACCATCGACGAATTGATGGAAATCATTCCCGCACCCGACTTCCCGACTGCCGGCATTATTTATGGCATCAATGGCGTGAAAGATGGCTACCGAACAGGCCGCGGCCGTGTGATCATGCGCGCCAAGTGCCACTTTGAAGACATTGACAAAGGCCAGCGCCAATGCATCGTGGTGGACGAGTTGCCCTACCAAGTGAACAAAAAGACCTTGCAAGAGCGCATGGCCGAATTGGTTCACGAGAAAAAGATCGAAGGTATCAGCCACATTCAAGACGAGTCCGACAAATCAGGCATGCGCTTGGTCATTGAACTCAAGCGCGGTGAAGTTCCTGAAGTGGTGCTCAACAACCTGTACAAACAGACCCAGCTGCAAGACACCTTCGGCATCAACATGGTGGCCCTCATTGACGGCCAACCCAAGTTGTGTAACCTGAAAGACCTGATCAGCGTTTTCTTGCAACACCGCCGTGAAGTGGTCACTCGCCGCACCGTTTTCACCTTGCGCAAAGCGCGGGAAAGAGGCCACGTGTTGGAAGGCTTGGCAGTGGCCATGGCCAACATCGACGAGTTCATTGCCATCATCCGCAATGCGCCTACGCCGCCAGTCGCCAAGGCCGAATTAATGACCCGCAGTTGGGACTCCAAATTGGTTCGCGAAATGCTGACACGCACACGCGCCGATGGTGGCGCTGTGAACGCTGACGACTATCGCCCCGATGGCTTGGAAAAAGAATTTGGCATGGGCAACGACGGCTTGTACCGCTTAAGCGAAACCCAAGCGCAAGAGATTTTGCAAATGCGTTTGCAACGCTTGACAGGACTCGAGCAAGACAAGATTGTGGTCGAGTACAAAGAAGTCATGTCTGAAATTGAAGACTTGCTCGACATCTTGGCCAAACCTGAGCGCGTATCCACCATCATTGGCACCGAACTGGGCGAATTGCGCCAAGAATTTGGCCAAACCAAATTGGGTGCACGCCGCAGCTTCATTGAAAACAATGCGCAGGATTTGGCCACAGAAGACTTGATCACGCCCACCGACATGGTGGTCACGTTGTCGCACAGCGGCTACATCAAGAGCCAACCATTGTCTGAATACCGCGCCCAAAAACGCGGCGGTCGCGGCAAACAAGCCACCGCCACCAAAGAAGACGATTGGATCGACCAGCTTTTCATTGCCAACACCCACGACTATATTTTGTGCTTCTCCAACCGCGGCCGTTTGTACTGGCTCAAAGTGTGGGAAGTGCCTGCTGGTTCACGCGGTTCGCGCGGCAGACCCATCGTCAACATGTTCCCCTTGCAAGAAGGTGAAAAGATCAATGTGGTCTTACCTTTAACAGGCGACATGCGCAGCTTCCCTGCCGACCATTACGTGTTCATGGGCACCTCCATGGGCACCGTGAAGAAAACATCGTTGGATGAATTCAGCAACCCCCGCAAAGCCGGCATCATTGCTGTTGACCTCGACGAAGGCGACTTCCTCATTGGTGCGGCCCTCACAGACGGCAAGCACGATGTGATGCTTTTCAGCGATGGCGGTAAAGCCGTTCGATTTGACGAAAACGATGTACGCCCCATGGGCCGCAATGCGCGCGGCGTGCGCGGCATGATGTTGGACGAAACGCAAAGCGTGATTGCCATGTTGGTGGCTGAGGATGAGCAGCAAAGTGTTTTGACAGCCACAACCAACGGCTACGGCAAGCGCACCTCCATCACGGAATACACGCGCCATGGCCGTGGCACCAAAGGCATGATTGCCATCCAGCAATCTGAGCGCAATGGCAAAGTGGTGGCCGCCACTTTGGTGCGCGCCGAAGACGAGATCATGTTGATCACTGACACCGGTGTGTTGGTTCGCACGCGTGTTTCTGAAATCCGTGAACTGGGTCGCGCCACACAAGGCGTCACGTTGATTGGCTTGGACGATGGCGCCAAATTGTCTGGCTTGCAACGCATTGTGGAGAACGATGCCATCGTGCAAGATGAAACAGACGAGAACCTTGCCGATGATGAAGGCGGCGCAGCGGAAAGCGGCTCGACTGAATGACCAGACCCTACAATTTTTCTGCCGGCCCTGCCGCCATTCCTGATGCAGTCCTAATTCAAGCTGCCAGCGAAATGCTGGACTGGCATTGCAGTGGCATGGGCGTGATGGACATGAGCCATCGCGGCAAAGAGTTCATGTCCATTTACGAAGAAGCACAAGCCGACCTTCGTGAGTTGCTGGTCATTCCTGCCAACTTCAAAATCTTGTTCATGCAAGGTGGCGGCATTGCCGAAAATGCCATCGTGCCATTGAATCTTTCGCAAGAAGGCGTGGTCGATTTTGTAGTCACTGGCAGTTGGAGCCAAAAATCCTACAAAGAAGCCGCGCAATTTTGCAAACCCCATTTGGCGGCCAGTGCTCAAGCCTCCAACTTTTCCATCATTCCTTCACCAGCGCAGTGGCAGTTGAGTTCTGATGCCAGCTATGTGCATGTTTGCACCAACGAAACCATCGATGGCGTGGAGTATCACAACCTGCCCGATCTCAAGGCGCTTGGAAGCCAGGCACCTTTGGTCATTGATTTTTCTTCCCACGTTGCATCGCGCAGTTTCGATTGGTCCAAGATTGGCGTGGCCTTTGGTGGCGCACAAAAGAACCTAGGTCCTGCGGGCCTTACCTTGGTGGTGGTCAGAGAAGATTTGCTTGGCAGAGCCATGAAGCATTGCCCAAGTGCCTTCAATTACAAAATGGTGGCCGACAACGGCTCGATGTACAACACGCCCCCCACTTACTCCATTTACATGGCGGGCTTGGTTTTCAAATGGCTCAAAGCACAATCAGAAAATGGCGTCACAGGCGTAGCCGCCATGGAACTGCGAAACATTGCCAAAGCGAAGTTGTTGTACGACTTCTTAGACCAATCTCAGCTTTATGAAAATCGAGTTGAAAAATCTTTCCGCTCGAGAATGAACGTTCCTTTTTACCTGAAAGATGAATCGCGAAACGATGCATTCTTGGCTGGCGCCAAGGCGCGTGGTTTGTTGCAACTCAAAGGTCACAAATCTGTTGGCGGCATGCGCGCCAGCATTTACAACGCCATTCCCCTAGAAGGGG
>SXXD01000084.1 GCA_005789685.1 Burkholderiales bacterium | reverse complement strand
GCCGATCTTTTCATGGCGCGAATGTGCGCGCCCGCACTGATTTGAGATGCGCGGCGCATGATGCCCAGTTCATGCGCGTCTTTGACCAAACGCATTTCATCCAAAATGCCGCACACATCGCGTTGCTGCTCTGGGCACATTGCGCCGTAACGCACGCGCGCTCGAACTGCATTGAGGCCAGTTTCAATGCGCGCAGACAGGTCTTTGTGCGTAGCAAAGGGATACCAAACGACCGACTTGTTTTCAAGCAGGGCAGGCAATTTGGCATCAAGGGCTGACACCGACCAGGCGTTGTGCACGCCCAATTGAGAAGGCGCTGCTTCTGGCCCCAAACGAACACCATCCCAAATTTCGCGTTCTAAATCTTTGGGCTGGCAAAACACAGTTGCCTGGCCATCTGAGCTCAAGACCAACCAAGCATGGGGCTCGGTAAAGCCCGTTAAGTAATAAAAATAACTGTCATGTCGGAACAGGAAATCACTGTCGCGATTGCGTTGTTGCTCAGGCGCGGTGGGAATAATGGCGATGCTGTTGGGCGCTTGCGCTGCCATCTTGGCTGCCAATTGAGCACGGCGCTTGGCGTACAAATTTGAATCAATGGTCATGTTGTTGGGTTTTCTAGATACGTTCAAAGAGTTTAAAGCGTTGCTGGCGATTGGTTCAAGTCCTTCAATCGCTCAGGGGTACCTACGTCTGTCCAAGCGCCGGTGTAAAGGCTGGCGCTCACCGTGCCGCGGTCCATGGCCGCTCGCAACAAGGGGGCTAAAGGTACAGCTTTGCCTTGCGGGTTGCCCTCTGGCACGCCCGTCAATGCGGTGGCGAAGAACTCTTTTTTGTACAGAGCAAATGTGCTGAAAGTGAACAAAGCGTCCGTTTTGGGTAAGTTCAAGGCCAAACCCTCAGCAGACAAGCCAAAGTCTCCCCTTGGATTGTGAGCGGGATTGGGGACCATCCAAATGTGGGCCAATTTGTCACTGTGCACAAAATCTTCTGCAATGGCGTGAGCGAAATCAAACTTGGGCGCGTAAATGTCGCCAGCCACCACCCAAAAAACAGGCGCCAAGAAGGGCAGCGCCCGCACGATACCGCCGGCCGTTTCGAGGGCGTAGCCAAAATCTTTGCCCTCATGCGAGTAGCGCAAACGCAAGCTGCCCCCATTTGGCAAATCGGGATTCAATCCAAAGTAAGCCTCAATTTGGGGTCCTAGCCATGCGGTGTTGATCAATTGATCGGGGTGGCCCGCCTTGGCCAAAGCTTCCATGTGCCACTGCATCAATGGTTTTCCGTGCACTTCAAGCATGGGTTTGGGCGCGGTATCGGTTAAGGGGCGCATGCGCTCACCACGACCGGCAGCCAAAATCATGGCGCTGGCCAAGCCCTCCGGCGAGCTGCCCGGCCAGTGCTGGGGTGCATCGGTTTCTAAATTTGATTCCATGGTGTTCAAACGCATGCCGCTATGTTGCCATGCTGTGCGGCTTGCGCAAGCTCATGGGCAGTAAAATATCCGGCTTGGTTGGCAATTTCATTGCCAATTTCACACGACCTTTTATTTGGAGCCCCCATGGCAATCACCCAACCCGCAGCTCAACAAATGGCCAATGCAATTCGTTCCTTGGCCATGGACGCTGTTCAGCAAGCCAATTCGGGTCACCCAGGCGCGCCCATGGGCATGGCCGACATGGCTGTGGCTTTGTGGGGCGAGCACTTGCAACACAACCCCAAAAATCCGCATTGGGCCAACCGCGATCGCTTTGTTTTGTCCAATGGCCACGGCTCGATGATCATTTATGCATTGCTTCACCTCACAGGCTATCCCTTGCCCATGACTGAGTTGAAAAACTTCCGCCAGCTGCACAGCATAACCGCTGGCCACCCGGAAGTGGGCATCAAAAACGGCGTTGAAAACACCACCGGTCCTTTGGGACAAGGCATCACCAACGCGGTGGGCATGGCCTTGGCTGAAAAATTATTGGCCGCAGAATTTAACCAAGTTGGGCACAGCATCGTTGATCACCGTACCTATGTGTTCATGGGCGAGGGCTGCTTGATGGAAGGCATCAGCCACGAAGCATGCGCATTGGCTGGCGCCTGGAAGCTCAACAAATTGATTGCCCTGTACGACGACAACGGCATCTCCATTGATGGCCAAGTGGCCCCTTGGTTCATTGACAACACCCCGCAACGTTTTGCCGCTTACGGTTGGAACGTGATTGATGCGGTGGACGGCCATGATGCAGCGGCTGTGAGCAAAGCCATTGCAGATGCAAAGAACAGTCCTGACAAGCCCACCCTCATCGTTTGCAAAACAGCCATTGGCAAAGGCAGCCCCAACCGCGCCAACACGTCCAAAGCACATGGCGAACCTTTGGGCGCCGAAGAAATCAAACTCACACGTGCAGCCTTAGGTTGGGCGCATGAGCCTTTCGTCATCCCCAAAGATGTTTACGCCCACTGGGATGCCAAGCAAAGTGGTGCAGCACGCGAAGCCGAATGGAACAAATCCTTTGCCGTCTACAAAGCAGCACACCCCACCTTGGCCAAAGAATTTGTGCGCCGCATGAAAGGCGAGTTGCCCAAAAACTTTGCACAAACCGCTGTAGACGCAGTCATTTCTGCACACACCAAAGCGGAAACTGTGGCCAGTCGCAAGGCCAGCCAATTGGCCTTGGAAGCCTTCACGGCAGCTTTGCCTGAAATGTTGGGCGGCTCTGCCGACCTCACGGGCTCGAACCTCACCAACACATCTTCCACGCCCGCATTGCGCATCAACTTGGCAGGCGATGTGGTGAAGAACGACAAAGGCCAAATAGGCCGTCACATCAACTACGGTGTGCGCGAATTTGGCATGGCGGCCATCATGAACGGTGTCACTTTGCACGGAGGCTTTATCCCTTATGGCGGCACCTTTTTAACCTTCAGTGATTACTCGCGCAATGCCATTCGCATGGCAGCGCTCATGAAGCAACGTGTGATCCACGTGTTCACGCACGACTCCATTGGTCTTGGCGAAGATGGCCCCACACACCAGTCCGTCGAACACGCAGCCAGCTTGCGTTTGATTCCT
>SXXD01000083.1 GCA_005789685.1 Burkholderiales bacterium | reverse complement strand
GGATGGTAAGCACCCTCCATGCGCTCGGCCACTTCTTTGCCACCGGGCCCAAAGAACAACAAGGTGGGCGTGATCGAGACTTTCCACCGCCGAGTCAGTTCATCATGGGTGGTCAACTTGCCCGCAAAGTCGAGCACGGGCTGGTTTTTGCGCATGTCCACCTGCACGATGGCGGTGCCTGAGAGCGCCATGGGTGAGAGGTGACTTTGGCGAGCTTGGCGACAGAACACGCAACCCTCCAAGCTGACCATGACGATCAGGGCTTGCTTCTTTTTCAGGGCGCGGGCCAGTTCGTCGGGCAGCGATTGGGCAGCGGGCAAGGTGGCAGCACGGCCCGATTGCCCCCAAGCGGGAATGGCCGCAAGAGATACCCCCACCTGTAAAAGCAAGTTGCGACGACGCAAAACAGAAGAAGAAAACATAGTCAGAGTGGAAACCATGAATTGCGGACCGTGCACAATAGCAGGCTTTGCTTAGCGGGCTTGAACAGCCAATGACCTGCACTTTTTAATGTTAGAAACCAATGAATTATTGGAGAAATCCATGAATCTCGCAAGCTTGCTTGAAACCTGGGGAGACTCAAATGTACTGGCCATTGCGGGTGCATTGGTGGGCTTCACCTTTGGCTTGGCCGCCCAGCGAAGCCGGTTTTGTGCCCGTGCGGCCGTGGTGGAGTGCTGCGAAGGCCAGACAGGCGAGCGTTTCAGCGTATGGTGGCTGGCTTTTGGGGCGGCGCTTGTGGGCGTGCAGGTTTTGGTGTTCTTGGGCTGGCTCAAACCTGCAGACGCCCGCTACATTGGCGCAGCTGGCAGCATCTCAGGCGCGGTGCTGGGCGGCTTGTTGTTTGGCGCTGGCATGATTTTGACGCGCGGCTGCGCCAGCCGTTTGCTGATTTTGTCGGGCAATGGAAATTTGCGCGCCTTGCTGGCTGGCTTGGTGTTTGCCGTTACGGTGCAAGCGAGCATTGGGGGCTGGCTGGCCCCTGCCCGCCAGGCCTTGGGCAGTTGGTGGCCCATCGATGGTGGAGCCGGTCGTGATTTGCTGCAGATCACGGGCATGGGCCCTACGGGTGGGTTGGTGCTGGCGCTGCTGGCGCTGGGCACCGGGATTTTCTTTTTCTTCAAGACGCACCAGCGTCGCTGGAGCTTGGCTCTTGGAGCCATCGTTGTGGGCTTGAGCATTGCGTTGGGCTGGTTCCTGACGCAGGCGATCGCCTCGCAGTCTTTTGAGGCGGTGCAAATCCAGGGGCTCAGCTTCAGCAGCGCATCGGCCGAGATGCTGATGCGGGTTCTGTCCAGCGCCACATCGCCCAGCCTGGGCTTTGATGCGGGTTTGCTGCCAGCCACATTCGCGGGCTCTTTATTGGGCGCATTGGTGGGGGGCGACTTCAAGTTCGAGGGCTTCAAGACCGAGAACAAACTGGGCCACTACCTCACAGGTGCGGTGCTCATGGGTTTTGGCGCGGTGTTGGCTGGCGGCTGCACTGTGGGAGCGGGCATGACGGGTGGTTCTATTTTTTCGCTCACAGCTTGGCTGACCCTGATCGCCATCTGGCTGGGTGCTGGCTTGTCCTGGCGCATCCACCGCAGCATGGGCTGGCAAATCTGAGTTTTTTTCCAAAGCATGGAATACCGCGCGCGCTCCGCATTGAAAAAAACGCCGTCAATCTCAAGGACTGCGGCGTTTTTTCAATGGCGTGGCAGACAGCCACGCGCAAGGGGCATCAAGCCAATGTGTCGGCCCAGATGTTTTGCGCCCAGCTCCAAGCGTAAACACCTTCCAGCTCCTTGGCCGCGGTAGACACACCACCTGAACCTGGCACGGTCAGCATGGTTTTCTTCTCGGCGTCGTAGCGGTGCACGCTGGCCACATGAACAACATCCTTGGTACTGACATAGCTGTAGCAGGTGTTGTTGTAAATGGGCATCGGGTTGACTTGTTTGCCCATCAACAAAGCGATGACCGCGGCCGCACAGGTTTTGCCGTGTTGGTTGGCCATGTGACCCGACTTGGGCATCAAGGGAGCGACTTGGATCGAATCGCCCAGAACGTGCACGTTTTTGGCAGCTTTGGATTCGAAAGTCAGGAAATCCACTTCGCACCAGCGCTTGTTGGCCGTGGCCAGGCCCGCGTTGACGGCGATGTCGCCAGCACGCATGCTCGGAATCACGTTGAGAACACTGGCCTTGACGTCTTCGTTGAACTCAAACTTCACGGTCTTGTTGGCCACATCCACATCGGTCACGTTGTGCTTGCTGCGGTACTCAATGATGCCTTTGTAGCGGTCAGTCCAGGCCTTCTTGAACAAACCAGGTTTAGAAGTGACGTCGTCGTTGGCGTCCAAGATCAACACCTTGCTCTTGGGCTTGGCTTTGGTGAAGTAGTCGGCCACTTGGCAAGCCCGCTCGTAAGGACCGGGAGGGCATCGGTATGGGGCCAGCGGGATGGACATGGCGAAGACGCCGCCGTCGGGCATGGCTTCGAGTTGCTTGCGAAGGGTCACGGTTTGCTCGCCGGCTTTCCAGGCGTGCATCACTTGCTCTTTGGCGCCAGCACGGTTCATGCCGGGCAGAGTTTCCCACATGAAATCCACACCGGGCGAGACAATCAGGCGGTCATAAGTCAGCTCGGTGCCACCGGCCAGTTTGACAATGCGCTTGTCGGCGTCGATGGTGTTGACGCGGTCCTTGATGATCTTGACACCGTGGCGTTTGGTCAGGTTGTCATAGGGTGTCGTGATCTCGGTGATGGTTTTGCTGCCGCCAATGACGAGGTTGGACATCGGGCAAGAAATAAAGGCATCGCTTGGCTCGACCAGGGTGACCTGGATCTTGTGTTCAGACCACATGCGCAGGTACTTGGCGGCCGTGGCGCCCGCGTAACCCCCGCCGATGACCACCACTTTGGGGCCACTGCCACCACCCATGGTGGCACAACCAGAAACCAATCCCATGGCACCCAAAGCGGAGCCTGTTTGTAAAAAATGACGACGTTGCATGGCAGTTTTTCCTTATTTCTTCTGGGCGGCAAAGTAGCCAGCGATGGCGGCGATTTGCTCGTCGGAATAGCCCTTGGCGAGCTGATGCATGATGGTGGCCGCTGGTACGCGACCAGCTTTGTAGTCCAGCATTTTCTGAACGGTGACCTCTTTAGGGACACCCGCCAAAGAAATCATGCCCGGCTGAGCACGGCCATCGGTACCGTGGCAGGCGGCGCAAGATGCAGCCCAGCTGCGCACATGCAGCGGATCGACCTGGGCTTGGGCCAGACCAGACAAGGCGACCAGAGAGGCCGCAGTCAAAACATGTTGAATCTTCATGGGTTTTCCTCAAAAAAACAGTTGGGGCGATTGAACTTCTCAACGCCCATCAGGGGCGCAGATACACAAATTTCTCGTTGGCTTGCAGCTTGGCCACTTCGGCGACACCGGAGGGCACTATTTTGGCTTCCATCAGCAGTTTGTCGGAAGAGATTTTGCGCAAAACCAAGGTGTTGTTTTATTCGTTACCCCTTAAGTATAAATATTAGCGGGTTTAAGGGGGGAAGCATGCCCGTAAAAACCCGCCCTCAAACTGACGTCAAACCTTCAATCGCTTTCGCTGGCGATCTGCACACACACTGAGCGACAAAGGGTCACCACACGGTCGTTGATGATGCGGTAGTAAATTTGTACACCCTCGCGGCGCTTACCAAGCACGCCTGCCTGATAGAGGGTGTTCAGGTGCTGCGACATGTTGGGCTGGGTCGTGTCGATCTCGGCCAGCAACTCGCCCACATTCTTTTCACCATTGCAAAGCGCGCTGATGATGCGCAAGCGCATGGGAGCCGACATGACGCGAAACAAATCGGCGGCTTTTTCAAAAACCTCTTCCGATTCGGTCAGGGCGTTTTCTTCTCTTGATGCTGTTTTGGCCATAGTGTCTTTTCTTCTAGAGTTTGAGTTGCCAAGACTTTTAAACAGCCCCTTGCTTCTTGAACCAATTTAACATTCTTTGCCAGCCATCGTCTGCTGCCGCTTTGCGGTAGGTTGGTCGGTAATCAGCATGAAAAGCGTGCGGTGCTTCTGGGTAAACCACAAATTCGCTTGACTTGGCAGCGCCGGGCCCTTGTGCCAGTGCGGCTTTCATTTTTTCAACCGTGTCTAAGGGAATGCCAGTATCGGCTGCGCCATAAAGGCCCAGCACGGGTGCTTTGAGTTGACTGGCCAATGCCAAGGGGTGCGCTGGCGTTTGCGCTGTTGTGTTGCCGACCAAGCGGCCATACCAAGCCACACCCGCCTTGAGTTGTGGCTGATGCGCTGCATACAGCCAAGTAATGCGGCCACCCCAGCAAAAGCCAGTCATGGCCAATTTTTGAGCATTGCCGCCGTTGCGAGAAGCCCAGGCCACGGCGGCGTCCAGATCGGCCATGACTTGTGCGTCAGGCACTTTGGCAATGATTTCTGATTGCAGTTTGGCTATCTCGCCATATTCGCTGGGGTCACCTTGGCGCACAAAAAGTTCGGGGGCAATGGCCATGTAGCCCGCTTGTGCCAGGCGGTGAGTGACATCGGCGATGTACTCGTGCACACCAAAAATTTCCGAAATCACAAGCACCACAGGCAGATCAGATTTGCCTGCTGGTGCACTGCGATAGGCGGGCATCTTGAAGCCATTGACATCAATGGTGACTTCGCCAGCGAGCAAACCTGCAACGGGTGTTTTGATAGCCGTTTGCGCGATGATGGGCATGGCTGCTGCTGCGTAGCCAACGCCAATAGCTGCTTTGAGTGCAAAGCGACGTGTGGTGCCATTGGCATCTGCATGGCCGCCCATCAGAGCTTGAGTGTCATCAATGAGATCTTTGTTCATGATATGCCTAAGTCAATTTTGTGGGCGAATTGTAGGGTCGCTTGCGCCTATTTGTCTATTTGTCTATTGAATTGGGTGGCTGTAGCCGTAGGCACTCATCACAGACTTTGCTCTGTCCGTTTTCAAGTAACGCATGAGTTCAATTGCTGCAGAATTTTTTTGCCCAGCCAAAAGCAAAATGGCATCTTGCTGAATAGGTGAATAAAGCTGAGGCGGCACGATCCAAGCAGATCCTTTTAGCAACTTGTCTTCCGAGAAAACTTGCGACATGGCGACAAAGCCAATTTGGGCATTTTCAGTTTCCACAAATTGATAGGCTTGGCTGATGTTTTCACCTTGCACAAACTTTGACTTCAGCTGTTCATTTAAGTTCAGACTGTGAAGTGCCTCCATGGCCGCAACGCCATAAGGTGCTAGTTTGGGGTTGGCCAGGGCTAGCTTTTGAAAATGACCTGCTTTTAAGATCTCCCCCTCTTTATCGACGCGTCCAGGTTGTCGACTCCAAAGAACCAGTCTGCCTTGCGCATAAGTAAATCGAGTACCTGCAAGCCCCAGACCTTCTTTTTCTAATCGAGCGGGCGTTTCCTGATCAGCCGCAACCAACAGGTGAAAAGGCCCACCATTTTTGATCTGCGCATAAAAGGCACCCGTTGAACCAAATGAAAGACGTACTTTGTGGTCAAACTCAGCTTCAAATTGCGCAGCAATTTTCCGCATGGGCAAGCTGAAATTGGAAGCCACAGCCACCGTGACTTCAGCTGCTTGAATGGAAATTAGCAGTGCAATTTGAAGAAAGATAAATACAAGATTTCGGCGCATGGATTGGCCCTTACTTCTGAAGATCAGCATGCCTGTCTTGCCGTTCACGCAAATTATGTTGGCCTGAGCCCAGCCTATTGCCACCCAACGGCAAGTTTTCATGCGCCAGGCACATAGGACGCCCTCTTGCACCACTGGCCAAATAATCTTTCAACAAAGTTTTGCGAACCAGCGACTCATCAAGCAGGCGCGAAACAGTTAAATAAACAAACACCGCATCGACCAATGTCTCAGGGGTCAGGCCGTAGGTCTTTTGAGTTTGCTGCCAAAGATGATCAGCAAATGACATGAACGCCCAAAACGACGAATGATGCGGCTCATGAGCTTGCAAAATCAAGGGCAGCGTTTGTTTAAAACGTCCTGAATTAGCGATCAAATCCCAATACTTTGCCAGTCTGGTAAAGCGCTCGAAGCTTTCTTTGTCAATGGCATTGTTTTGTCGAATGACATAAGGCGGTTGCTGGTCGTACACCATGCCATGCGCTTCAGTATGACGCGCCAAGGGGGTGCCTCGCAAGCGTTTCAAAATGCCCAATTGAATTTCTTGAGGCCCGATGCTGAGCAACCGATCAAAACCTTCAGCAAAACTTTGAAGGGTTTCACCTGGTAAGCCAAAAATTAAATCAGTGTGCAAATGCGCATTGGATTCAGTCAGAAGCCAACGTAAATTAGACTCTGTTTTTGCATTGTCTTGTCGCCTTGAGATTCGCTGCTGCACCTCTTCATTGAAGCTTTGGATGCCCACCTCAAACTGCAAAACGCCAGGAGGAAATTGTGAAATCAATTCTTTCAAACGATCTGGCAAGTGATCTGGTATGACCTCGAAATGAACCAGCAAGCCTAGGGCAGAATCGTTTTGAAG
>SXXD01000082.1 GCA_005789685.1 Burkholderiales bacterium | reverse complement strand
TGCCTTGTCAATGCGCCCGCTGATGGCGATACTCATTCCTTCAATTCATCGGAGATACACGCATGCGAAACCAGCAGTCTGGCGCTGATGCGTCGCTGTGGCCTAGAAATCAAGGCCTCACCGCAACAAGTGGTTCGAACCTTGCCGCAGGACTTTGCGCGCCTGTTTCCGGGCAGTGGGGGCGCACTTTATGGCCAAGCAACACATGGCTGGATGTCGGCCTTCGCGCGCCCCTCATCGCGCAGCAAAGTGCCGGGCCTTTACACGGCGGGGGGCAGCGTGCACCCGGGGCCGGGCGTCCCCATGGCAGCCATGTCGGGGCGTTTGGCGGCCGCGACATTGATGGCGGACCTCGGTTTGACCAAGTCGTCCCGCCGGGTGGTTATCTCTGGTGGTATGTCGACGCGCTAAGCGACGACGGCGAATACGGCCTCTCCATCATTGCCTTTGTGGGCAGTGTGTTCTCGCCCTACTATGCGTTGGCACGCAGCCGCGCAGGCGGTGTTGCCGAGCCTGAAAACCATTGCGCTTTGAATGTGGCGCTGTATGGCAAAGGTGGTAAACGCTGGACCATGACAGAGCGCGGTCGATCGCACATTTCGCGCAACGCACAGCATTACCAAATTGGCCCCAGCAGTTTGCACTGGGACGGTCAAGCGCTCACCATTGACATTGATGAAATCAATGTGCCCCTGCCCATGTCCGTGCGTGGCCGAGTCACAGTGCGGCCTGAAGGACTTTGTAACTTTGTCACGCCCTTGGACAATGAAGGCTTACACCGCTGGGGTCCCATTGCGCCCTGCTCGCGTGTTGAAGTTGAAATGGACAACCCACAGTTCAGCTGGCGCGGTCATGCCTACATGGACTCCAACGAAGGCGATGAACCCGTTGAAAATGGCTTCCAAGATTGGGATTGGGCGCGAGCAGAAATGGCCAATGGCGATACCAGCGTGGTCTACGATGTGCGGCCCAAACAAGGGCCTGGCAGAGTTGTGGCGCAACGCTTTTCACCGGATGGCAGTTACACCGCGTTCACAGCACCAGTGCGACACAACTTGCCTTCTTCGGGCTGGCGGCTTTCGCGGGGCATGTGCAGTGAGTCGAGCCAAGCGCCAGAAGTGCTTAGCACCTTAGAAGACACACCGTTTTATGTTCGATCCTTGCTGCGCACTCAACTGCTGGGTGAGAACGTCACTGCAGTTCACGAGTCATTGGACATTCCTCGGTTAGTATCCTTGCCTGTGCGCTTCATGTTGCCTTTTAGAATGCCGCGACGTGCCTAGGTGAATCTTTTCTGCGTCGCGAGACCTTGACTTAGTGTTCAGTCTTTTTGACGAGCGCGTGCCAGGGTCCGCGCCCTCTCTCTGGGCCCAAAGCTAGAAGCCAAAGCACCCTCGGTCTCCAGGCCTTCAAGGTAAATGCTTTCAATCTCTGGCGCTGCGCGCAGAAGTTCGCGCTCAGCAAAAGGCATGTGCAGCAAAGCTCTGAGTGCAAACAAAATACGCAACCAACCCGGCACCCAAACTCTGCGCTTACGCTGAAGCATGCCTTGCACAATGACGCGAGCTGTTTCTTCTGGCGATGTTTCGCTGTTCAAAGGACCTGGCATGGTGGCGCGCAATCTCACAAAGCCGGGGTGCAAGGCACCTTCGGTGACCAACGGCGTGCGAACCCAGCCCGCATGCACTACCCCCACACGGACCCCATGCGCAGCCATCTCGATTCGCAATGAATTGCCCATGGCCTCTACGGCAGACTTGCTGGCCGCGTAGGCGGACATCACTGGAGGGTGTGCAAAGGAGGACGACGACGCATTGATAAGGACATAGCCGCCTTGCTTCATGATGGCTGGCAAGGCAGCTCGAATGGTGTTGAAGACACCCAATACATTGACCTCAAAACACCGCTTCCATGCATCGGGGTCAATGTAGGCCATCGGCCCGAAAGCAGCAACACCTGCATTGGCAAAAACGATGTCAATGCGGCCCAATTTGAACAAGGTTTTTTCGACAACGTCTTGCATGACTTGCAGTTGCGTCACGTCGGCCACCCAGTGAAGCGTTTGAGGGCCGCAGCGTTGGGCCATGTGCGCCAAGGGTTCTGCATCGCAGTCCACCAAAACAGGCATGCCGCCATGGGCCAATACTTCAAGGGCAGTGGCGGCACCAATGCCTGAGGCTGCACCCGTGATTAATACGACTTGGCCGTCGAGCGTTTTATTAGAAGTTGCCATTTGCTCATCCCATCTAGGACGATCACACGCGTCAAACCGACTTGGTGACCATGAAATACACAATGGGCAAGGGTAGCACGGTAGAAATGGCACCGGCTATTTTCCAAATGCGGGACAGGCGCCAATACTCTTCAGTGATCTCTGAATATTGTTGCAACAAAGCGCGTTGTTTAAATTGAATAGGGACCAGAACAAACAGCCAAATCAAGCCTGAAAAAGTGAGCAACCAATAGGACCATTGAATCCAAGGATGGTTGGCACCTCCTCCATAATTTTCTGCCATGCCGTGTCCCGTCCACACCACACCCACCGCCCCAACCAATGTGAACATAAGATCCGTAATCAGAACCATCTTGTTGCTGAATTGCACGATGGCATGATTGCGCGTGCGCTCAGCCAACAAGGCCCAAACACCACTCACAATCACATTGCCTAAAAACAAGCACGCGCACACCAAGTGAATGACCTTGAGATTAGCCGTCATTTGGGGTCGCTTTGTTGGGAGGTCATCGAAGGTGCCTCATCAGACTTGGCATTGCGCTGCATGGCTTGATGCTTTTCTGCTTCACGTTGTTGGCGAGTGATTTCTTTGGCGCGTCGCAAATCACGAAATTGCCAAGTTACAAAAAGAACACCGGCAACCAGCAACACCACAACTTCAACAATTTTCAAGTCCACTGGATTAGGCGCTTTAACGGGGGGTTCTCTCGCGTTGTTCTAAACGGCTGAACAATTCCACCATCCATACAACACGCTCATCAAAACTTCGAACAGGCACCGTCCAGGGCTTCTCATGCGCCAAGGGGTTGCGCTCTCGGCTCACAATGTCTACCAAGTAATGAATGGCGGGAACAGGGCTGAGTGTGACATCCGGCACGGTAGGTGCCTTCACAGCCGCAGTGGCTGCACGTGCCAACAGGGCCAGCTTGCGCGCGGTTGAAACCACGGTTCGGTGGTTCACAGAATCGAGGCCTTCCCGCTCTAATTGTTTACCGATTTCAGCATAGACCAAACGCGCAGCTTGAATGGCGGGACGACAGTCCCATGGCAATTCTGCCAAACCAAATTCACCGCGACGATACAGCGCATCAGCGCGCAACAACAAGCGCTGTGTAAAACCAGCAATGCGCGAATCGAACACAGGATTGGCCAACCAAGCATCTGCGTCCATCCCAATTTCGCGAAACCAAGCACGGGGAATGTACAAGCGCCCCATGCGCGCATCGGTGCCAACGTCTCGGGCAATGTTGGTCAGTTGCATGGCTACGCCTAGCTCGCTTGCGCGTGCAATGGCGGTATCAGTGCTTGCGCCCATGATGATGGACATCATGGCACCTACGGTACCGGCAACTCTGGCGCCATAGGCCTCTACATCGGCCAAGTTTTCATAGCGGCGGCCTTGCGAATCCCACAAGAAACCATCCAGCAAGGCCTCTAGCAAGCCAATGGGAATACCATAGCGGTGGACCACGATGGTCAACGCCCGGTCTGCATCTTCAGCACCAGGGCGTCCTGCATAGATGGCCGCTAAGCGCGACTTCAAATCTGCCATGGCCAACACTGGGTCATCGCCTTCGTCAATGGCGTCGTCGGCCAAACGGCAAAACGCATAAAGCGCAATGGCAGGTGGCCGCAAACGGACGGGTAACAAGCGTGAGGCTGCGAAAAAAGATTTAGAACCACCGCGCATGAGTTCGGTGCAAGCCTCTAAGTCATAAGGCAAAGATACCGGCGGCGAATTCAAGCTTGGATCAAGCAAAAGATTTGACATCGGGTACCACCGTTTCAAGCATTTTCGCGGACATTAAGACACTGGGTACGCCAGCGCCAGGCTGGCTACTGGCACCCACCATGAACAACCCATCGATGTCTTCGCTCCGGTTGTGTGGCCGGAACCATGCACTTTGAACCAAGATGGGCTCAAGACCAAAGCCTGCACCTTTGTAAGACCACAAGCGATCTTGAAAGTCTTGCGGGGTGGTGACTTTGGAAGACACCACATGCTGCTTCAAATCAGGCAACACACTTTCTTGGAGCACCGTGGCAATGGCATCGCGGTACTGCTCGGTGATGGCGGGCCAGTCGGTTTCACTGCTCAGGTTGGGTACTACTGAGAGTGCATAAAAACTATCGCAACCTTCGGGCGCCAGAGAAGGATCGGTAGCGGTGGGACGGTACAGATACAGACTAAAGTCTTCCGAAAGCTTGTGATTTTTAAAAATATCTTGCAGCAAGCCTTTGTAGCGTGGGCCTAAGACCATCATGTGGTGCGGCACATCTTCGTACTTTCGATTCGTGCCAAAGTACCAAACAAACAAGCCCGAAGAATATTTGCCTTTGGCAATGCGCTTGTCGGTCCAATGTTTACGGTGTTGCGGCTCAATCAGGTTGCGGTAAGTCCAGGCGGCATCGCCGTTGCTCACCACAATGTCGGCAGGCAAGTATTCGCCATTGGCCAATTCGACGCCTTTTGCGCGTCCGTCCTCAACACGAATGCGCGTAACGGGTGCGTTGTAACGAATGGGCACTTGACGCTCGCCGAGCAACTTCACCAGTTCACGCACAATGGCACCGGTGCCGCCCATGGCCGAGTGCACGCCCCAACGACGCTCCAAGGAATGGATGAGCGAATAAACGCAAGTGACTGAATAAGGGTTGCCGCCAATGAGCAAGGGGTGAAAGCTCATGACGATGCGCAACTTGGGGTGCTTGATGTGCTTGGCTACCAAACTGTAAATAGAGCGCCAAGCTTGCATGCGTGCCAAATTGGGCATGGCCTTGATGACGTCGCCAATGGTTTCAAAGGGCACCATGCCAAGCTCGACAAAACCCAGCTGGAAACACTTCTCAGACGCTACCATCAGGTTCTTAAAACCTTGTATGTCTTCAGGACTGAATTTGGCAATTTGCTCGAGCATTTGCTCGTCGTTGTTGCTGTAATCAAAGTGTGTGCCGTCGTCAAACCGAATGCGGTAGAAAGGCGACATCAAACGCAAATCAACATGGTCTTTCATTTCACGGCCGCACAGCGTGAAGAGCTCGGCGATGAGGTGCGGCAATGTAATGATGGTGGGCCCAGCGTCGAAGGTGAAACCATCTTGCTTGTGCACATAGGCACGGCCACCAGGTGCATCGAGCTTTTCCAACATTTGAACGCGATAACCTTTGACGCTCAAACGAATGGCAGCTGCTAAGCCACCAAATCCTGTGCCAATCACAATGGCTGTAGGTGAACGATGACTTACTTCGGAGGCTGCGCTCGTGGGGTGGTTGTGATCGCCACCGCCACCGCCCGCGCCGCCGTCGGTGTTAATTGACTTGAAGAGATTTGTCATGTGAATCCAAGTGAGCAGGCAAAACCGGAGGCACATGTCCCTCAAAGGCTGCAGGCGTTTCTGTGTTGTGATGTTTGCGAATGGCCCAGCGCCACAATGCAGTGGTGTCTAGCGGCAGGACCAGCATGAAGTGTTCGACAATGGCCAAGGCCAACATGGTGCCCACCAAGACGGCGCCCACCACTTGTGCAGGTGTGGTGATGGGTTGGTTTGCGAAGTCAATTAAGAGCCACAAACAGGCAATGGCTGAGACCACTGCAAACGGAAAAAATGCATTCATGCGGCGGCGCTTGAAGAAGCTTTCCAAATACGACAAATGCGCAGGCAAGAATTCTTCACTCAAATTGCGAACGCCAAAAAACAAGTTCAACTTGGCGCTGGTGCGCATGATCCACAAGACCAAATAGGTGCCTGTGCCCACTTGGTTGGGCGCATCCCAAGTGATGGCCACAATGACCAGGCCTACCAAGAGTATGGCCAACTCGTGCCACACCACCGCATTGAAGGAAGCCGCGAATCGGGGCCACCCTGTGGTGCTTTTCAAGATGGCTGTTTTTTGCGGGCCTGTGATCCAGCCCGTGAGAAAACTCAACTCGTTCCAGCCCCACGCCAACAAGGCGCAAGTGAAAGCGCAGTAGGCGCCCATGACGCCTGTTTGTTGCGCCGTGTGAGACAAACCCGCCACGGCACCTACACCCAGCGCAGTGGAGATGACCAAGCTCATGGTCACCGCCGTGCGCGACATGCGATTTAAAAGAATCACGATACCGGTGCTGAACCACCAGATAAAAATCGCAAATCCTAACGCAATAAAAGTGTCGGTCATCCTTGGCTTTCAGTGTCTGTTGGCTCGCAATTTACCAAGCAGGCACCATGCGCACATCTGCTGGCAAAGCATGGTGCTTGACAGGCAAGAAGTACAAGCGAAGGAAAGTAAGGCCGCCAGAAATGGCCCAACGTGCACGCTTCAAATTGCCCACCAAGCCGCCTTGCGCTTTGGCCGCATTCATCTGAGTTTGCACATGGAACAAGTGTGACAAACCTTCCCTGAAGGCAGGGTTGTCAATGTCCAAGCTAACTGGGAAAACTTGCTTGGTGATTTCGTTGGTGATTCGAAATACTTCATAGTCATAACTGTCAGACTCCAGGCCCATCTCATGGTGCAGCATGGGGCGCGTGTGATCGCGAACATACATGGTGGCGTAGACGGCCAACAAGAAGAAACGAATCCAAAACACATTGCCGCCCCGCAGCAAATGCGGGTTGGCACGCATGATCAAGGCAAACGATTCGCCATGGCGAAACTCGTCATTGCACCAGCGCTCAAACCAGCGAAAAATGGGGTGGAAGCGCTTGTCTGGATTTCTTTCCAGTTGACGGTAGATGGTGATATAGCGGGCGTATCCAATTTTCTCGGACAAGTAAGTCGCGTAGAAAATGTATTTGGGTTTGAAGTAGGTATAGGCCTTGGTGCGCTTCAAGTTACCCAAGTCGATGCCCAACCCAAAGTCCTTCAAAGCCTGATTGATGAAACTGGCGTGACGCGATTCATCGCGCGCCATGTAGCGCATCAATTGTTTGATGTCGGGGTTTTCAACATTTCTAAAAATTTCGTTGTACAGAATACAACCCGAAAACTCCGAGGTCAGCGAGGAAATTAAAAAGTCCAAAAACTCTTGGCGCATTTCAGGGCTGACTTGGGAGAATCTTTCGGCCACTTCCCTGGTAAATTCTTCGTCGCGCTGGAAGTGATCGTGGTTGTTGTCACCTTCGTATTCCGCCATCATTTTGTCCCATTCGGCACGCATCGGAGAGACGTCAAGCTTGTCCATGGCAGCAAAATCTGTTGTGTAAAAGCGAGGGCTGAGCATGGTGCTCTCAACCGCTTTTTGGGATGCTTGTTCAGCGGTGTCAATGCTTGTATTGGCTTGCATGAATGAAATACTCCGGCTTTAAAAAATGTCTTGGCTCAGTCCTGAATCATTCAGGTTGCATGGCTAAAAATCTAGCGAATTCTGCTGTGTTCGTAGGCCCAAATGACTCTAAGTCGACACGCTGTCCTGTACTTGGGTCCATCAAAGTGACCCTGCCATCGACACGGGCAATCAAATTAAAGGGTTGCGCTGATCCAATGCCTCTGGAAAAGCGTTCGCGCGCTAAAGCGCGCAGTGCACCGCGAACAAAACCTTGCTCGCCATACAAAACCGTCAGGGTTTGTCCTGAGACGCCATCGGCCACCCGGACGCCCCCGTCTTTTTGATCTTCAAAAATCAATGAGCGCTGAACAGTGGGCGCAGCGGCAAGCTGATCAGGGCCATTACCAGTGATGCGGATCAAGCCCACTGAGATGAGTGAGAACGCAATGATGCCAGCTGAGAAATACAGGATCCAGCGAGGGAAACTGTCTGGCGCAATTGGCACGCTGGCTTGAGCAGATTGAACAAGTTGGGCTTGGCTCATGTCGCACTCACTTGCATCAAGGCGCCATCACGGCGATCGTTTTGAACTGCGCTTGAAGCTGCCACGGCATTGGCAGCAAGGCCGGTGCTTTGTGTCCATGCATCTCTCAGCTTTTCAGCCACCATTTGGACATCAGCGACCGCACGCAAAGTAGGCTCAGGCTTTGCAATGCGCCATGGCCGCACACTGGGCCACAAATGCACCCAACCAATGCGGTCAGCGCCTTTCAGGGCCAAGGTGATGTCGCCAAATCCGTTTTGATGCATGCGCACATCTGCAGACGCCACTTGCTTGAAGGGCAGGTTAAAAGACACAGTCAAAACAATGCCTAAGCGCATCACCACACGTTTGTTGGTCACGGTATAGACCGTAGTGCGCGCTGTGAAATAGGCCAGCGTCCATAAAGTTGCCATCCCAATGACTGCCAATGGTGCAATCCATTTGATGGCCGACAAAACTGCCATGTAGCCAGCACCGCCTTCTAAAGCGGGCCAAGCACACACCAAGATCAAGGCTGCAAAATACAGTGCTAGTTTTTTGAAGTGAAAGGCTGAATAGGCCAAGGCCGCCACATCGGGCGAGCCCTGCCAAACAATGAACTCGTCACTTGGCAAGCGTTCGGGTAAACCAAACTGCGGTTCAAACTCGTACTCGTGACCTAGATTTTCGATCGCCATTTTCTTTTCCTCAACAGACTTTCAATTCGTCTTCAATTGACGCTGATCTGTATTCAGATCAGCGGTTCGCTGCGCTTTGCATCGGCATAGAAAGTACCGCCGCCGTAATAAGCACTGATCTTTTCTTCTTCCAGTTTGGTGATCTGGTCAGGGTTTCTTAAAACAGGTACAGCTGCAAAGTGACGCGCATAAATAGAGTTCACTTCAACTTGATTTCTGCGAATCCTGGAAAACATCATCGGTAGCAAGACAGTTTTACCACCGGCAATTTCCACTTCCAAGTAGCGAAACATCATCTCAGCGGAATCTATCCAAATGTCTTTGACGGTTCCACCTTGTTTGCCGTCACCCGCCATCACTGGCAGACCACGCGGATCCACATCTTGTGAGGCCACCGTGTAATCGCTGACCACACGAAGTGGTTGAATCAGTGGTTTGCCATGCCAAGTCATTTCTGGCACATCTTCACGGTTGGAATAAGCGCCGGGGCCGACAGCTGCCAGCATGGCATCACCTTTTGGCTCAATGGGCGCGCCAGAAGTGGGGCTTGTGGCAACAGCGTTGTAAGCGGGTTGTTTGCGCATCAAGTCAGGCACGGTGACACTTCTGCCACCTTCCAACAAGAATGTTTTCGGCTCAGGTATTGGAAAGCCCTTGACCACAGCGCGGCCGCTGCTGCTCGACTCCATGGGATAGCCCTCGCGGTGACCCTCTTGAACAAGATAATAAATAAGGCCCGCGAAAAAGATCCAAAACACATACAACAGTATTTGCGCTAGATCGACGTAGCCTGTAATGTTTCCTACGGTTTGCATAATGACTTCTCCTTTTGAACAACTGAATAACTAAATACGAGACTCGGTCAAGCCGAGGGTTTGGGGAACTGCGGGTGAAAAATAAGTTCTGCGCTTGACCAATGGGCCAACCGCAATCAAAGTTAAAAACAGCAACAGCATTTCGACGTGATACACCATGCTGTAACCCACGGAGGGGTCGGTCAAGGCAGGGCCCAATGCACCCTCGCTACTGAGAGTGCCCACGATATCTCGCAGGGCTCCACCAAAGAACATAGACAGGCCAGCAGCTGCCGATTGCACTGCACCCCAGGCACCTAAGGCCAGGCCGACGTAAGCAGATTCCATTCGCATGGCTGTAAACAAAGTACCCACCGCGAACAAACCACCGCCATAACCCACACCAAAAGCGCCAAAGCGGAAAAGCCAGCCAGCCTCAAGGGGTGCCGAAAAAATAACGGCAGAAAATGCAGGCAAGCCAGCCAGTGCGCCGTAGGCAGCCAAACGCATGGGGTCTATGCCGCCGGCCAACTTGCGACCTGCGACATAAAAGCCCAGCAGTCCGCCGCCCGCCAACATAGCCGTGAGTGCACTGGTTGCGCCCACACTCAGCTTGAGAATTTCACCGCCGTAGGGCTCCAAAATAATGTCTTGCATGTTGAAGGCC
>SXXD01000081.1 GCA_005789685.1 Burkholderiales bacterium | reverse complement strand
GATCAACTTCATCACCCTGGACGATGGCTACAGCCCGCCCAAAACGGTGGAGATGATTCGCCGTTTGGTAGAACAAGATGAAGTTTTGTTGACCTTGGGCACATTGGGCACACCTTCCAATACCGCCATTCACAGGTACATGAATACCAAGAAAGTGCCGCACATGTTCTTGGCCACAGGCGCATCGAAATGGAACGATCCGAAAAACAATCCCTGGACCATTGGTTTCAACCCCAATTACCACTCCGAAGGCAAGTTGTATGCGCAGCATATTCTGGCTAACAAGCCCAATGCCAAAATTGCGGTGCTTTTTCAAAATGACGATTACGGCAAGGACTACCTGGGCGGCTTCAGGGATGGCTTGGGCGCTAAAGCTGCAAGCATGATCGTTGCGCAAGCTTCTTATGAAGTAACCGACCCTACCATCGACTCTCAAATTGTTTCGCTGAAGGGTTCGGGTGCTGACACCTTCTTTAACATCACCACACCCAAGTTTGCAGCGCAAGCCATCCGCAAGGTCAGTGACGTGGGTTGGAAGCCAACACACTACCTGAACCAGGTCTCTGCTTCGGTCGGTAGCGTTTTGAAGCCTGCGGGGCTGGATGTCTCGGTTGGCTTGATTTCAATGAACTACATCAAAGAAGGTGCCGATACCCGCTGGGACAATGACCCGACGATGAAGGATTTCAAAGCATTGATCAAAAAATATGCACCTGAAGTCAGTCCAGACGATGGTAACGCCTCCTATGGCTATGCAGTGGCTCAGTTGATGGCGCATGTGCTCAGGCAGGCGGGGGACAACCTCACCCGTGAAAACGTCATGAAACAAGCCACCAGCATCAAAGACTTTCAAGTGCCGATGGCCTTGCCCGGTGTACTGGCCAACACATCACCCACTGATTTTGCCTTGTTCCAAACCATGCAACTGGTGAGGTTTGATGGTAAAACTTGGGTCGAATTTGGTAAGCCGGTTGCTGTGAAGTAATTCACTGCACCATCCAAAAAATGCCGCATTTTGCGGCATTTTTTATCTCTGCAACACACCATATTGGAGACAAGGCATGAAGTCACAAGTCCATCAGGGCTGTAGCATGGGCGATTTAATCATCACTGCCGTTCAAAGGGGTGGCGATCGAGATGCCTTTGTGTTTGGCGACTCGCATATCACCTACCGTGAAATGGGTCGCCAGCTCAGTCAGATCATTCAGGTCTTCGGTGGCATGGGCTTGCAGCATGGTCAGACCATTGCCACCTTGTCGACCAATCGGCCGCACGCCTTTCTTATTTCGGCGGCGGCCTATGTCATGGGCTTGCGCGTGGTCTGGATGAATCCTATGTCTTCACCTGATG
This sequence comes from Burkholderiales bacterium, assembly GCA_005789685.1. Classification (GTDB taxonomy): domain Bacteria; phylum Pseudomonadota; class Gammaproteobacteria; order Burkholderiales; family Burkholderiaceae_C; genus Limnohabitans_A. The sequence goes on along the minus strand of SXXD01000081.1, from coordinate 1,736 downwards.
ATCATCTTTATCAGGTCGAAGATGCGCAAGTGCAACTGCTGATCGTGGAGCCGCATAGTTTTGGCGAGCGTGCCTTGAAGATGGTTCAGTCAGTAGTTCGGCCTTTCACTGTTCTTGGGCTGGGGACCTGGGGCGAACAAATCGATGTGTTCAGTTTGATGGCGCAATACAAACCTCAACCCCTTGTTTCATCCAGCCAGGAGGATGACGACTGCGTTTTAATTTACACCGGTGGCACCACTGGCAAACCCAAGGGTGTGTTGCACAACCACCGTGTGATGGTCGCCATGGTGATGATGCAAATGGCTGATTTTGATTGGCCTGCCAACCCTCGCTTTTTGGCAATGACACCCATTACACACGCCGCCGGCGCTTTGATTCCACCCGTGCTCATGCGCTCGGGCACGGTCATCATGCACCCTGGATTCGATGTCAAAACTTTTTGCACACTGGTTGAGCGCCACCGGGTCAATTGCACTTTCATGGTTCCCACAATGATTTATGTTTTGCTTGACTCGCCGGTGCGACAGGACCATGACCTTGGCAGTTTGGAAACCCTGATATATGGCGCGGCCTCTATAACGCCTGCACGCCTGCAAGAAGGCATTGCAGAACTTGGCCCTATCTTCATGCAACTTTACGGGCAATCTGAGGCGCCCATGGCCATGACAGTTTTGCACAAGCACGAACACGATCCTGTTAACCATCCGCATCGCCTAAGTTCTTGTGGCACCCCCGTGGTAGGTATTCAACTGGCTTTGCTGGACGAGCAGGGCCAAGAGGTGCCCACTGGCGAGGTGGGTGAGATATGTGTTCGAGGGCCTCTGGTGATGCAGGAATACATCAACAAGCCGAATGAAAACGCAGTGGCTTTTCGCTATGGCTGGCTCTACTCCGGAGATTTGGCCAGACGCGATGCGGACGGGTATTTGTACATTGTGGACCGATCTAAAGACATGGTGATCACCGGAGGCTTCAATGTTTATCCTCGCGAGATAGAAGATGTGTTGGCCATGCACCCTGCGGTAGCAGCCGTAGCGGTGGTGGGAGCCCCTCATGAAAAATGGGGAGAGGCGGTGCATGCGGTCATTGTGTGGCGCGCTGGACAAATGGCGGAGTGGGGCGAGCTTAGCGAGATGGTGCGAATCAAGAAAGGTGCTGTCCATGTGCCCAAATATTTCCATGCGGTAGACAAGTTGCTCATTACCGGCCTGGGGAAGGTTGATAAAAAAGCCATTCGACTGCAGGTACAAAGTCAAAACTAAAGTCAGTTTTAATTTCTGCCAGCTTTTTTTTGATTCGCATATTCGCGGCATTGCCTTAAAATCAAAATTATTTGCAACCCCTGCGAGTTTGTTGGCCACCAAGGCAGCGCAAGCCAAGAACTCTGTACTTTGAACTGGAGTAAACGAAATGGCCACATTGCACAATTTCAAAGCGGGTGCTTATGCCTTTTTAGAAGGCGGGTTTCCCTACTCGCAAGCCGTTATGGCATTGCCTGGGTTTGCATTTCGGCGCATTCGGTTTTCAAGCGTTGTGCCGGTTGAACAAGGCTTTGACTGGATTCGCCAGCACCTTCAGCAAAACAATCGGCCATTAACGGCATTGGCTGCATGCGAACTAAGATCGCCAAGCGCTTTCACGATGGCGGGCTTTCGAGATTTCAATCAAAGTTATGTGAAAGTGCTCACTGATTGGGGCCTGATTCAAAATGGCCTCAACCCTGTAGCGCGCAG
>SXXD01000080.1 GCA_005789685.1 Burkholderiales bacterium | reverse complement strand
CATTTGCACCAGTTTCCTGAACTCTCTTTTCAGGAAAAATCAACTGCGCAGTGGGTTGGCGACAAGTTGCAGGCTTGGGGCTATCAAGTGACACGCAATGTGGGCGGTCATGGGCTGGTGGCCACTTTGAAAAATGGCGAAGGCAAGGGCATTGCATTGCGCGCCGACATGGACGCCTTGCCCATTCAAGAAGAAACCCAAAAACCTTATGCCAGCCAACATGCGGGCACCATGCATGCATGCGGACATGATGGCCACACCGCCATGTTGTTGGGAGCGGCCCAGCAACTGGCCAAAACCAAAAACTTCAAGGGCACTGTTCACTTGGTTTTTCAACCGGCGGAGGAGGCTGGCAAGAACAGTGGCGCTCAGCAAATGATTGCTGACGGCTTGTTTGAGCGCTTTCCATGCGATGCGATTTTTGGCATTCACAACCACCCAGGGGCAGACGTTGGCACGTTCATGTTTGGGGCTGGCGCCTTCATGTCTGCCTCAGACACTTGCTACATTAAGGTCCAGGGCAAGGGCGGTCATGCCGCAAGACCGCACCAGACAGTCGACTCAGTGGTCATCATGGGCAGCTTGATCATGGCTTTGCAAACGGTGGTGTCGCGCAACATCGATCCTCTGCAAACATCGGTGGTCACCATTGGCACGGCCCATGCCGGCAGTGTGTCCAATGTCATTGCTGACTCAGCCAGCATGTCACTCAGCATTCGATCTTTCAGCCCGGAAGTTCGTGCGCTTTTAGAGCAACGAATTAAGAGCTTGGTGCGCGCACAAGTTGAGTCATACGGAGGTGAGGTGGAAATCATTTATGAACGCGGTTACCCCGTGGTGATCAATTCGCAAGCTGAAACTGAATTTGCCCGTCAAGTGGCTGTGGAGTTGGTGGGAGATGACAAGGTGGTGTTCCCCTTTGGCCCCGTCACTGGCAGTGAAGACTTTGCCTACTATCTGCAGCACAAACCCGGTTGTTTCTTGCGACTGGGAAATGGCATCGACAGTGTTTTGCTGCACAACCCCAAATACGATTTCAACGACCAAAACTTGTCCTATGGCGCCGCTTACTGGACGCGACTTGTAGAGCGCTTTCTTGAAGAAGCTTGAACAAGACTCAAATTTTTGTATTTTTAAACCGGAGAACTTATGACCATTTCCATGTACCAAGCCAGCGTGCCCCGTTTGATCAATGGCTTGATTAACTTGTCGCATCTTTTAGACAAGGCGCAAGCCCATGCAGAAGCTAAAAAAATTGATCCCGTGGTGTTTGCTTCAATGCGCCTTTACCCCGACATGTTTCCCTTGAGCCGACAAGTTCAAATTGCTTGCGATGTTTGCAAGGGACTGATTGCAAGGCTGGCTGGCGTTGAGATTCCAGCCCATGAAGACACGGAAAAAGATTTGAAAGATTTGCAAGCGCGCATTGCAAAAACCATTGCGTTTTTAGAAACCTTCAAGCCCGAGCAAATTGATGGCACAGAAGACAAAGACATTGTGGTCAAGCGCGGCGAGAAAGAAACGCACTACAAAGGCATGCAGTATTTGCTAGGCCATGGCTTGCCCAATTTGTATTTCCACACCACCACCACTTACAGCATGCTGCGCGCAGGGGGTGTTGAAATTGGCAAGTCAGATTATTTGGGAAAAATCTAAAAGCTGCCTTTGCCAAACTCAGCTTTTTAAAACGGAGTTGTTTGATCTTCAGTCGTCCAAGCCCGACATGCCAATGCGGTGTGCCAAGGGCTTGGGGCCTGCAATTCTGAACATCACCTGACCTGGCCAAGACAGGTAGCCATCCAGCCTTCGAGAGAACAAAATGCCATCGGTTTGGCTGGTGTAGGTGGAGCGGGCTTTGGGTCCGTTGGGATTGGCGGGGTCAATGACATCGCAAATGGCTTGGCCCTTTTTGACCTTGGCGCCAGGTTTAACATGGAACACCAAAAAGCCTGTGCCCTTGCTGTAACCCACGTCCATGCCGCTCATAGGCGATGCAGCGCTTTTCATTTTAGGCAGAGGGGCTGCTTTTCCGCCCACCACACCTTGCCTGACCAACCAACGGTAAAGATTTTTGGCGTCCGACATGCCCAGAGCATCGCTCACGTCGTGTTGGCTGCGCATCTCCAGTGTGACCGACATGCAAGCTTGGGGAATGTGGGCTTGTGGAAACTTGTCTTGCAGGCGCGCCCACAAAGCGCTGTTCACCCCTGAAAAGGTGAGGGTGCTGGGGTAGGGGTCGTTGTACATTGTGGCCTCGACGCCCAAATCTGCTGCCAAGGCTTGCACTGCGCCTTCGTTGCCTAGGGGGCCAGTAGGACCCTTGACCCAGTCATTGTGGGCCGTGAATAAATGCAAAGCGGCATAAATATCACAATGCAAGTCGAGAACGTAATCAGCGTCTGTGCTGAGCTTTTGCATTTCAACGCGCAGTGTTTGCAGTTCATTGGCGGGCTTCATTTCGTTCAAAGCTTCTAGCGCAGCCTTGCGAATTATTTTCACATTGGCTTCCGGGTTGGGGCCAATTTTTTTCCAGACCTTCTGAGCCACGGGTTCTGACACATCTATCCAATTGCGATTGAAGTTTTCATTGCTGAGGAAGTTGTAGCGGCCGGCATGGGAATTGCCTATAAGTTGTGACTGGCCGATGGGGTTGACCGTTGGCACCAAAATGATCTCGCCCTTGATCAAGCCCTTTTTGTCCGCCTCGGACAGCATGGGCATCAAATGGTGAAGCGCCATGGTGCCGGGCAT
>SXXD01000079.1 GCA_005789685.1 Burkholderiales bacterium | reverse complement strand
GCTTTTTTGCATTCCATCATGGGGGCATCTGTTTTGGCGCGCAGTTCAGCGACCATGCTTGCGGTAATAGCCATTTGATTTCTCCGTTTCGTCTTCGAATTAAGGTTCGAGCTAAATAAAAATTGATGAAAAGTCAGTGAGACTCAGGTTAAAAAAAAGGGGCAAGAAGCCCCTTTTCTCTGGTTGAGAGGGCATTAAGCAGCAGCTTCTTGCACTTCAACGAATTCGTCTGCGCCTTCGGCGGCCACTGCATTGACCACGTCTTGAACGGCGTTGGCACGGCCTTCAATGATGGCGTCGGCAATGCCGCGAGCGTACAAAGTAACGGCTTTGGAAGAGTCGTCGTTACCAGGAATGATGTAGTCGATGCCTTCGGGTGAGTGATTGGAATCCACAACGCCGATCAGTGGGATGCCCAATTTTTTGGCTTCCAAAATGGCAATCTTATGGTAGCCCACATCGATCACAAAAATGGCATCTGGCAAAGTGGCCATGTCTTGAATGCCACCGATGTCTTTTTCAAGCTTATCGATTTCACGCTTGAACATGAGCTGTTCTTTTTTGCTCAAGGTGTCGAGGCCGACTTCTTGTTGAGCCTTCATGTCCTTCAAGCGCTTGATGGAAGTCTTGACGGTTTTGAAGTTGGTGAGCATGCCGCCCAACCAGCGTTGGTCAACATAAGGCACGCCGGCGCGCTGAGCTTCAGCAGCCACGGTGTCACGGGCTTGACGCTTGGTGCCCACCATGAGGATGTTGCCGCGGTTTGCAGAGAGTTGTTTGACGAACTTCAATGCGTCTTGGAACATCGGTAAAGATTTTTCCAAGTTAATGATGTGGATTTTGTTGCGGTGACCGAAGATGAAGGGGGACATCTTGGGGTTCCAGAAGCGTGTTTGGTGACCAAAGTGGACACCGGCTTCCAGCATTTCGCGCATGGTAACTGACATAGATTTTCTCCGAAGGTTAGGTCTAAAATCCGGCTCACACATCGGCTGTTTGAACAAGCCCTTTCGGGTTTAATCTGTACAGCCAACACCTTGAAGGAGCCGGTTTGCGATTTACTTGCAGGGAAATTCCTGCTAAGCCAGTCGAGTATAGCATCCAAAATGTCGGTTTTCCAGCCCTTTTCAAGCCTCCCCACCTCTAGGAATCCATCACCATGCGCCCTGACCTGATTGCCACCCTGCAAGCCATTGCCCAGCAACAAACCAGCCCGCAAGCTGAATGGGAAAAGAGCCATGAAATTGCCCGCAGTGCAGCCTGCAACAAGGTTTTCATGGACTTGGCACCAGCGGCTGGCCCGTCTGTCCTTCAGGAAACAGGCCTGGTCAACTCGGCCCTCAAGGGATTAGCCTTCTCTGTCAAAGACCTGTTTGACGTGGCTGGGCAAGCCACTTTGGCAGGCTCCAAAGTGCTGAAAGGCGTTCCTGCAGCCCTTGCAGACTGCCCTGCCGTGGCAAGGCTCAAGGCAGCTGGCGGTAGCAATTTGGGCCGAACCAACATGGTGGAGTTTGCGTTTTCTGGCATTGGCAACAACCCGCACTACGGCACACCAGCGGCTTGGGATGCCAAAACAGGAAAAGCTGTCATGAGTCACGGCAAAGGCCATGTGCCCGGTGGATCATCTTCTGGGGCAGCTGTTTCTGTGGCCACGGGTGCTGCTTTCATTGGCATGGGCTCTGACACCGGCGGCTCCATTCGCATTCCGGCTGCCCTCAATGGCTTGGTGGGATTTAAAAACACGGCGCGCCAAGTACCCACCTTAGGCGCAGTGCCCTTGTCGACCACCATGGACACGATCTGTGCCATGACGCGCAGTGTGCGCGATGCCGTTTTGGCACACGAAATTTTGGCCGCTCGAACCGTAGCCCGCTCAAGCAGGTCTCTGTCCAGTTATCGACTGGCCGTGCCGACACACCTCATGCTCGATAGCATGGAGGTTGGCGTGCAAAAGGCTTGGGAGCGCAGCCTGTCTCGTTTGTCGCAAGCGGGTGCGCGCATTGTGGAAGTGCCACTTTCTGAAATCAAAGAGCTTGCAGGACTGCTGGCCACGGGCGGTTTCAGCGCTGCAGAAAGCTACACCTGGCATCGCCATCTTTTAGACAAGGATGCAGCAGCCTACGACCCTCGCGTTTCTGCGCGCATTGTGCGGGGCGCCAACATGAAGGCTTTTGAATATTTGGATTTACAAGCAGGCCGCGCAGCCTGGATTGCACGCATGCAGTCGGCATTGAATGATTGCGATGCCGCCCTCTCCCCCACTGTGCCTATTTATGGCCCTACTTTGGAACGCGTGGCACCTGGCCAAGAAAGAGACGATGCATTTTTTGCGGCCAATGCTTTGTTGCTGCGCAACACCAGCGTGATCAACATGCTAGACGGTTGTGCCTTGTCATTGCCCATTCATGAGGCAGGCGAATTGCCCAGCAGCATGATGATTTGGCAAGGCCCCATGAAAGACGATGCCATTTTGAATGTTTCACTGGCCATCGAAAGTGCTTTAAACACTTAAGCGGCTTGGCACAACTTATCCGCGGCCCGCAAACGGCATCTTTGTAGCCATCACCGTGTGGAACATCACGTTGGCTTCAGGGGGCAAGCTGGCCATGTAAACCACCGACTTGCCGACAAAGGCCACATCCATCAAAGGCTCAGCTTTGATTTCAAGATTGGCTTGGGGCACACCCTTTGCCATTCTCATGGCCATGGGTGTGGCGGCATTGCCCACATCAATTTGACCTACCGCAATGTCGTACTGACGGCCATCCAATGAAGCTGTTTTGGTCAGGCCAGAAACAGCATGTTTGGTGGACGTGTAGGCGATGGAAAAGGGCCTTGGCGTGGTGGCTGAAATAGAGCCGTTGTTAATGATGCGGCCACCCATGGGCTTTTGGTCTTTCATGACGCGAAAGGCTTCGCGAATGCACAAGAACATGCCTGTCAAATTGGTATCGACCACGCCCTTCCACATTTCCAAACTCAATTCGGGCAAGGGAATAGCGGGTGTACTCACACCCGCATTGTTGAACAACAAATCGACACGGCCAAATGTTTTGACACACTGCGCAAACAAGTTGGCGACTGAGTCTTCTTGAGTGACGTCGGTGGGCACGGCCAACACACGCGAGCCGGCGTTCAAGGCCTTGGCTTCTTGCACCACCTCTTCCAAGTTGGCCTGCCTTCGACCCGCCAACACAACGCTCCAGCCATCATGCAACAAAGCCATGGCGGTGGCTTTGCCGATGCCCGAACCTGCGCCGGTCACAATGGCAATTTTTGAATTTTGTGTCATGGCTTTTGTCTCCTGCTGATATTGAGATGAATGAACTTAACTAAAATTTGTGTGTCTTGAAAAAAGCTTCAGCGTCGATTCTTACGCGCTTGACTGGATTTTTTTTGACCGGCTGACTTAGATGGAGCCCCTTTTGCAGAGGCTTTGCCTTGGCGATTGGGTGAGCCTAAGCCCTCCACCTTTCGTCCTTTGAAAGGAAGCGATTGATTGGCCTTGACACCATCGGGACTCAATTCAGAACCTCTAGAGGCACCGCGAGCGCCAGATTTCTGATTGCCCTTGTCACGCAATTGACGAGGGCTGAACTCTTCAGCAGGATTGACCAAGCGGAAATCAATTTTCCTGCCGTCCAAGTCAACACGGCTGACTTGAATTTGAACACGCGTACCGATGGCATAACGAATGCCTGTTCGCTCGCCTCGCAATTCTTGGCGCGCTTCATCAAATCGGAAGTACTCTCCGCCGAGTTCAGTGATGTGCACCAAACCCTCAACATACAAAGCGTCCAAGGTGACGAAGATTCCGAAGCTCGTGGCCGATGTGACCAGGCCAGAATATTCCTCGCCTAAATGCTCGCGCATGTATTTGCACTTGAGCCAAGCCTCAACATCGCGGCTGGCTTCATCGGCACGGCGCTCGTTGGCACTGCAATGCAAACCTGCTGCTTCCCAAGCTTGCTGTTCGGCGGGCGACATTTTGATGCGCGGTGCATCTTCCATTAGAGCGCCCGCTTTGTTTTTCTGCAAACGCTTGGCCAACTTGGCCTGCGCTTCACCGGGCAATGGCAAAGCAGGCAACTGGTATTTTTTGTTCGCCAAGATGGCCTTGATCACGCGATGAACCAGCAAGTCGGGATAGCGGCGAATAGGGCTGGTGAAGTGCGTGTAGGCTTCGTAGGCCAAGCCAAAGTGACCACTGTTGATGGGCGTGTAAATGGCTTGCTGCATAGAGCGCAACAGCATGGTGTGAATTTGCTGGGCG